>JARGOJ010000050.1:0-8457 GCA_029210225.1 Planctomycetota bacterium | reverse complement strand
CAGAAGTTTACCTCGACCAAGGAGAGTTTGAAACGGCGGCGATTGAGTTTGAAAAGGCCGGTGAGCTTGTCAAAACCAGCCAAGCCTGGGAAAAACACGGTGACTTCGCCCAGGCCGCAAAATTCGCAAAGCGTGCGAAAGATGAAACACGTGCTGCCGAGATGCTTGAGCTCTCCGGTGACTATCAACGGGCAGGAGATGCCTACGCGAAATCTGGTCAGCAGCTCGAAGCGATTCGATGCTATGAGAAATCCGCCAACTTCATGGGCGTCGCGAAAATCCGTCGGGACCTCGGAGAGCGGGTTAAAGCAGCGCAAGCCTGGCTCCTTGCTGAACAACCCACGCGGGCCCTCGACGACCTGAAGCGCATCTCTGAGAACGATCCCGACTACTTTGATGGCCTCGCGCTCTATGCGACCACCGCTGGACCGATTCAGGGTTGGCAGAGCGCTAAGGAGAAGCTAGTTCTGGATCTTCGGCCTCATGAACTCGATTTATATAGCAGCGTTGCATTTCGCGCCCTCGCCCTTGTTCATGAAAAGCTGGAAGAGCACAACGACGCACGTCAAGTCACGCATCGTATTCAACAGGGAGGCTTTGCCAACGACGAAGACCGCGCTCGAATGCGACGCCTCGGACAACAGCGCCCCCGACGAACAGGTGTCATCAAAGGCGGTCCTCGATCGTCACGGGCCGGTCCAGGACCGAGGGGCTCCGCGACTCGTCGGCCAACAGGCACGATGCGTCCCGGCCCTCCACCGACGGGTCGGCACCGCCGTCCCACCGAACCTGGGAGCCGACGTTCAGGTGTCATCAAACACCCCACTGCCCGCATCCGAAATACCAAACGGCGACCGACGAACAGCACTCGCTTGAATAATTCTGGCGTCTCCGCATCAACTCCGCCTCCTCAGATTAAAGGCAAGAACTCCTTTATCGGCAGACGCATCGATCGCTATCAGGTCTCGGAGGTCCTTGGTGAAGGCGCTTATGCATGGGTCTTGAAGGCACGCCATGTCATGCTCGACCGAATTGTGGCGTTGAAGGTCTTGAAACCCCTCAACAATGATATGGCCACCGTCAAACAGCGCTTTCTCGCTGAAGGCCGTGTCATCTCAAAGCTCCAACATCCCAATATCGTTGAGGTTTATGACTTCGGGGAAACAGAGGACGGGCTCTTATACATGGCCCTCGAATATCTTGAAGGTCAGGATCTACGGAGCTTGTTGAAGGCGAAGAGCCAGCACTCGGTGAAATATTGCACAGAAGTAACCCTAGAGATATTGAAGTCACTCCAGGCTGCCCATGAAATGAACATTGTCCACCGCGACTTGAAACCAGAGAACGTCTTCATGGTGAACGACGGCTCGATTCGGGTCCTCGACTTTGGAATCGCCAAGGTCATTCATGAGACCCACAGCGCCGAGGGCCAATTCACCACCAAGGACGGCAGCTTTCTCGGTACGCCGAAATACTGCTCCCCTGAGCAAGCCCTTGGAGAGAACACCGGGCCCTGGACCGATCTCTACGCCGCCGCCTTGATTTACTTTGAAATGCTCACAGGACAGCTGCCCTTTAAGTCGCAAAACGCGCTCGGATACCTCACTCATCACGCCTCGACTAAACCGGCTACGCCAAGCTCCATACGCCCTGACATCCCCGCTGAAGCGGAGCGATCCATCATGAGAGCACTGAACAAGAAGCCGATGCAACGATATCCATCCGCCCAAAGCTTTATTCGCGCATTAGAAGAATTCGCCCTCTAAACAAGCGTTTATGGGCTCCCTATCGACAAAGTCAGGGACCATTTTCTCGGAACTAAAAATATTCCGAAAGTGTTACGAAACCTGACAGTCTTTTCCATCGTCTTTAACACTAGATTGTTGGAATTGTAAAGTTTGAATCGGGGACCATTGAAATGAATCCAGCGCAATTATTGAATGAGCTTATCTCCAGGCAAATCGCGTTCACCATCGTCGAAGACCACCTTTTCCTGCCTCGTGGCCAAGCCCTTGACCTCGCTGAAGATGTCCAGAGATACAGCCGTGTCTTGGCTCGTCTTTTGACCGAGAGCTTTCAAGACCCGCAGTCTAGCTCTCCCCAAATTGGCCGCTCTACAGAGCGCTTCCGGACAACTCTCCCGTTGCCATCGCGTCGACAAGCCCTTCTTCACTAAGGTAAAGTATAGGTCTCCTAAATATTGAGATCTTAACTATGCGCCTCATTAACACAATCCTCGCGACACTACTCATCTCCAGCTTCTTTGGCGCGTGCACCCGACGTCAAGAGACGCCAGCGGGAAAAGCTCCGCGTCCTAAGAAGAAGGCGAAGAAGAAAAGCCCTTCAATCACACTCAAAGACTATTTCCCTGAGTTCCAGGTGGAGTCCGTCGGCATGGAACTCCACTTCAACGCTCAATTTTCACGCAAAAACTCAAGCCAAGACTTCAACACGAGCATCAAGCTGCAATCGATCGTGAGGTTGGGCGAGCACGACTATGTTGAGTACGTCATTGGGAATTCGGGGCTCCCAAAGAGCAAATTCAAAACCGTCTACTATCGCTCAGACGACAGCGGAGTTTGGAAGAAAGAGAGCCGAGAAGGGGCCGACTTGTACGAGATGCCCTTCCCGATCAAGATGAACGAGAGATGGACATCGAGTACAACGAAGGCTATGAACTATGGGATCGCGAAGACCTTCGAAGACGTCGATATCGGCGGTAAGACCTATAAAGACTGCCTTAGAATTGAGTATCAGATCACTCTGATCAACGGCAAACTCGCCAGTCGGGCCACCCAGGTCGAACATAGGGCCCCGGGGATTGGAATGATCAGGAGCGTCATTGACTATCAGAGCGGCGGCAGCCTTCGTTTGGAGCTAAAAAGCGTCAAGAAGGCGAAGTCCTCCTAGTCTTTTGGCATTCTTAAATCCATGGGCTCTGACTGCTCATTAGGCCGTGAATTTCGTTAGGGTTCAGTCATTTAGCCCGCTAAATTCCTATCACCCTGTCTCATTCACAGCCCACTGCTCTAGCCAGATACCCTATGAATTTAAGAATGCCAGAACACTAGGTAAGAAACCTGGGTAAGACTCGCTTCATCACTGAAATCGTGCGCTCGATGTCGCTCTCGTCGATATGGCGGTGGGTGACAAAGCGAATTCCCAAGTCACCGATGGCGATGCTGAGGATCTTTTCCTCCGCCAGGGCTGCCGCGATTTTCTTGTCGGCGTCTGGTCCGGCTGCGGATTTCACGAAGAGTATGTTGGTCTCACAGTGGCTTGGGTTGAGTATGAGCCCGTCGATAGCATTGAAGCCATCCGCCAGGGCCCGAGCGTTCTTATGATCCTCCACGAGCTGCTTGGGGCCTTCTTCAAGAGCTAAGATCCCGGCTGCTGCGACGATTCCCACCTGTCTCATGCCGCCCCCCAGGGCTTTTCGATAGCGATGAGCCTTGGCGATATGCTCATCGCTGCCGAGTAAGAGAGAACCAATGGGTGCCCCGAGGCCTTTAGAGAGGCAGCACATGATTGTGTCGGCGATCTTGCCGTATTCCCGAGCTTCGGTTCCCGAAGCCACGACAGCGTTCATAACCCGGGCTCCGTCCATGTGAACCGCTATCTTCGCTTCATCGGCGACAGCTCTCAACTTTTTCAAGTGAGCCAGGGGGACGACGCGGCCTCCGTAAAAGTTGTGAGTGTTTTCGATGGTGAGCAAGGACGTTTTTGGGCAGTGAGCGTCGTCTGGGCGAATGGCTTTTCTGACTTCGTCCGGGCAGAGCTTGCCTTCTGGGCCATTGAGCGTTCGCACTTGAACTCCGGCGATCCATGCGCCTCCACCGCCCTCAGAGTTGTACATGTGTCCGGTTTTTTCAACGATGATTTCGTCGCCGGGTTGGGAGTGAAGCTTGGTGGCGATGAGGTTCCCCATGGTGCCTGACGGCACGAAGAGGGCGCGCTCTTTGCCAAAGAGCTTTGCTGCTCGGGCTTGGAGGTCGTTGACGGTGGGGTCGTCGCCAAAGACATCGTCCCCGACTTTGGCCCTCGCCATGGCTTCACGCATGGCGGCGCATGGTTGGGTCACGGTGTCGCTGCGAAAATCGCTGATGTTTTGATCGGTCGGCATTCTTGAAATCCCCAAAATAGAAAGAAGAGCCACCAAAAGGGTGGCTCAGCGGTCGAATGGATGTGGGTGTGAGTCAGTCTTGCTTTTTGAAGCCAAAGAGAAACTGTGGCAGCACTCGCATGTAGGCCTTAGCGCGGTTCACAAAGCTCATGTCATTGTTTGCAATGGCCATGTCCTTGAGGAAAGCGAGCTTCGCTTTGTTGTAGGGGTAACGCCAGGCTTTATGAGGCATCATTCCGCGATCATGATAGATGTACTTGACCTCGCTAAAACCTCGGAGGGCATCTTCACTCTTGATGCGGCCGATGCCGCTGTCTTTGACGCCGCCCCACGGCGCCTCAGCAAATCCGGGGGTGATCATATGATCGTTGATGGTGACGACCCCGGCATGGAGAGAGCGAGCAATCATTTCTCCCCTGTTGTAATTCTTCGTCCAAATGCTTGCGCTGAGGCCGTAGGGCGAATCGTTGGCTTTGTTAATGGCCTCGTCGGCGCTAGAGAACGGATAGAGAGGAATGATCGGGCCAAAGGTCTCGGCGGCGAAGAGTTCCATATCTTCTGTGACACCGTCTATGATTGTCGGAGCCACATAGAAGCCGTCGTTCTTAGGTGTTTCAAGGCGGAAGAGAACATTCGCGCCCTTCTCTTCGGCATCTTTAAGTTGATTGTTAACGAGAGCGGCCTGCAGCTCGTTGTTCATCGATCCAAACTGTGATTGAGGATTGGCGGCGTCCATATTGAGGTGTTGTTTTGCCTGCTCTACGAGCTTGTCGCGGAACTTATTGTAGACGCCCTCATGAACATAAACTCGTTCGACGGAGGCGCAAGTTTGACCCATATTGGAGAAGCCACCCCAAAGAATGCCTTGAGCGGCCTCATCCAAATCGGCGTCCATGAGAACGATCGCCGGGTCTTTCCCACCGAGCTCAAGGGTGACAGGAGTGAGGGTCTTCGCTGCTGTCTCCATGACCTTTTTGCCAGTGGCGGTGCTTCCCGTGAAGCCTATATGATCGACCCCAGAGCTCACCAGGGCGGCCCCGACGTCGCCACCACCATAGACAGCGCGAAGAACTCCGGCTGGAAAGCCCGCTTCTTTGAAGCAACGCTCTATCAATTGCCCGACCCCAGAGCTGAACTCACTTGGCTTGAAGACAACCGCATTTCCCGCAGCTAGCGCCGGAGCGATGTCGCTGATCGGCGTGATGAGCGGATAGTTCCAAGGCGCGATGACACCGACCACACCGACAGGCTTGTAGGTTAGATAGCTACGAGCGGTGGGCATGAGATGCAGTGGCACCTTGCGATCTTTAAGTGCTTTTTTGGCCCGTCCAGCGAACCAGGTGATGAAGTCGATCGCCCCGAGTAACTCCATGAGAACCGCTTCATAGACAGTTTTGCCATTTTCCTTGGCGATCTCTTCGGCGATGGTGTCCATGTTATCGAGGAAATATTGAGAGACTTTTTTGAGGGCTCGCTCACGCTCAAAGAATGGCAAAGCCGCCCAACGTTTTTGGGCTTCTCGGGCTTCCGCCACGACTTTCTTGACATCGTCTGCCGGTGTGATGGGGATCTTCTTTAGCGTCTCTCCAGTGCGAGGATTCATGGACAGAATAAAGCCGTCCTCGGTAATCACAGGACAGCGGCGTTTCGCCGCGCCTTTTTCGGTCTGAGCCGTTCCAGCTTGTGACATCTGTTTTTCCTCTTCTTCTACTCGGACATTTGACTTCGGGCGCGTTCACTCAGCATCTTGGGGACGCCCTTCGACTTAGTATTTTTCGCTAGCGAGGCGGTAACGCAAGGCGTCGAGGGATTTCACTCCAACGTGCTTTGTAAGAATGCGATTTCCCGCGGCTGAGATGCCGATTCCGACTAAAGGCATGGCTTTGAGCAGGCTCTTACTAGCACCTTTGATGGCCAGTTGAACGAAGGCCTTCGCGACGATCTTGCCAATTTGCCGGGGGGTGTAATTCCAGACAGCTTGGGATTGTGTTTGGGCGTAGTCGCCGACGGCTTGGAACATACCTTTGAAGATGTTCGATTTTCCATCCAGCTGCTCATAGGTGCTCACCGAGGCAATCAAGAAGGCTAAACCACGCTCTTTGTCGTCGCGAATATCAAAGCCATAGAGGGCTGAGAGGCTCAGGACCATTTCAACTTCGTATTTGAGGCAGAAGGTCATATCGGCGAGGCCGCCGCCAACAACAGCGATGATCGATCCCCAAAACGGGATGATCCCAGGGAGAGAGGTGAGGCCCCCGGTTGTCATTGTGCGATTCGCAAAATAAGTGATGAGCTTTTCAGCGGTTTTATCGACGAGCTCGTCATCGGAGAGATCGGGGATTTCCTCATCGATCTCGTCTTCGAAGCGCTCGACTCGCTCGATGATGGTGTTTGGATCTTCGACGATGCGCTCTACTGCGGAGTAGAGCTTCGCCCCTTGTTCTTCAGTGCTTGCCATATGATGCTGTCCTCCGGCCCAGCCATAGACCTTATAATACGACACAATGCGTCATATCGTGGGAAGAATTTCCCGCTCCGGGAGCTTCTCCTCTATTCTGAACGCATTGTGCCGACTTTGCGGTGGGATGCTCGTAAAAAGTTCCCAGAGGATGCCATTAGGCGTTTTTCGCGGCGAATTCCTTCATGAAGCTGCACAAGGCATCGACGCTTGCTTCTGGCAAAGCATTGTAGATAGAGGCGCGCAAGCCACCCACAGAACGATGCCCTTTGAGTCCAACCATCCCAGCAGCTCCGGCTTCCGTCAAAAATTTCCCTTGGAGATCGGCGTTTTGCAGGGTGAAGCAAACGTTCATTTTTGAGCGGCTACCGTGCTCGGCGACACCGTTATAGAACTCAGAGTCATCGATGGCTGAGTAAAGTTTTTTGGCTTTGCGCTCATTGATTTCTTGCATCGCCGTCAGGCCGCCGAGCTTTTCGAGCCATTCACAAACTAGGGAAATGGCGTAGATTCCAAAGGTTGGAGGAGTGTTGTAGCGCGATTGCTTGGGTCCGTGAGTGCAGTAATTCAGCATGGTGGGGAGTGTCTTGTCATTGCGCTCTTCGAGCTCTTTGTATTGCGCCGCCCGAATTATGACGACGGTGACCCCGGCCGGGCCGATGTTCTTCTGGGCCCCAGCATAGATGAGGCTGTGTTTGTCGAGTTCGATGGGCCGGGACAAAATGTCTGAAGAGGCATCGCAGACAAGCTTTGAGCCAGGGACTTCTGGGGTCTTGGCCCATTGAGTTCCGAAGATCGTGTTGTTTGAGGTGTAGTGAACATAGCGGGCGTTTGGGTCGAGGTCGAACTTGGAACAAACGGCGTTGAAGCCCTGCTCTTCTGTGCTTCCAGCGGCGCGCCCAGTGCGGATGCGGGTCGCTTCGGCGAGGGCTTTTTTAGACCATGCCCCTGTGATGAGATAGTCTGCGCTCTCGTCGCCTTTGAGGACGTTCATGGGAATCATGCTGAACTGTGTGCTGGCGCCGCCTTGGAGAAAGAGAACCTGGTCGTCGTCGGCGCAGCCGAGGAGTTTTCTGAGGCCTTGTTCGGCGTTGTTGTGGATCTCTTCGAAGGCGGGAGAGCGATGTGAGAGCTCCATGACGGATTGTCCGCCGCCGTTGTAGTCGACGACCCCGACCGCGAGCTTCTCCAGGACAGAGGTTGGGAGAACGGCGGGTCCGGCGGTAAAGATATGTTTTCTGCTCATGAATTCCCCTAGAGTTTGGCGGGCGAAGTGTTGAAGAGCAGGGATTTTATGAAAGTTGAGGGACTAGGAGAAGATGTCTGCGCAAAGACTGACAATTTCCTGCTTAAACCCGGTTTGGAAAGGGGTCAAGTGGCGATGGGACTTCGCTGGAAATGAGGGGCTGGAGTGTTTTCGAGGAAAAGGGGATTCCCCAGGGCGTCGGCGCAAGTTTCCGAGGAGAGAATCACGGCTAAATGATCGTCGGTCTCTTGAATGTATTTTTCTCGCCGAGCCCTGTGAATCTTGGTGTTGAGAGCCATTTCGTTGGAATAGTAGTCTGGAACAACAGGCACTCTCAACTTCTGAGACTGAGTCTCAATCTCATGAAATTAATATAGCCCAATTTAGCGGACCTGTAAAGAGCATAAATGAGATTGAGTCTCAATCTCAACGAAATCACCCAGAATGAGCCGAATGCAGCCTTAAAAGTTTTTTATTTTGCGCAGCGAAAGCCCAGAAAGGGCTGCCGTAACATCGGATCCGCCGCAAGTCGATGCGTCGAGCGCAGCGACGTCGCCCCGCTCGTAGAACTGCCACCACGAACAACCCGATCGACCCGAGGACCCGCTACTACAGCTTGTTCAGCCTGAA
>JARGOJ010000049.1:7898-18684 GCA_029210225.1 Planctomycetota bacterium | reverse complement strand
CTCCTGTCCCTCTGGTCCTTCATCGAACAAACTCTGAAATGCCCCACGGCGCGTGGAATCATTGCTCGACTTTAAATCGCGACGTCGCTTATCGAATTGAGTCAGACCAGGCTTTGGCTTTTCCGCTTTCCGAGCAGTCGCCTTCGGGTCGGGGTAGACACGGGCGATCTCATCACGATCGTAAACAGCCCGCTCATCCCAAGTCATTGTCTGCCCGCGATAGACGCAGAAGCCCTGACGATAGAAGCGATCAAAGAGCCACTCTAGAGAACTCCCATTCAGGTCCATTTGAGCTTCCAAGGCTCCATGAGCCCCGCCGTTATAACAGCTTCTTAAATAATCAAGAAATGAGTTTCTATAGGCTCCGCCGTCCATATTCATAAAGAAGTAGACCAGCGCCCCAGCCCCCATGTAATGGTCGAGGATTGCTCCCGCGCTCCATTGCTGCATTGTTTTTAACGCCAGGACATCTTTGAAGCTAATTGAGACGTTTCCTTGAACAGCCTGCAAATGATAGCTATAAGGGCGACGATGCTGGTCGAGGGTTCCCAATTCTAATTGCCCGCTGTCATTAAATGCTGCGTTCTCTAAATAGACCGCAATCCCTTCTGCTAACCATGCTTCCGCGTGTCCTGAAGCATTCTCGCCGAGGATTTGGTGAACAATTTCGTGCTGCAATACAACCCAGCGCCCTGGAATTAAATAGAAGAATGAGCTGCGTCGCCCGCTCTCCCAAAACCCAGCAGACCACTGGGCTGGGGGCTTGCTATGGGCCAGATATTGATCTTTGTCTCGGTAGTAACGAACTTTATGACGAGTGCCATTCCCTAAGCCAAAAACCTTCCGAGCGTTGCCGTTCGGGGCGAAGTAACGATCTAATTGACGGAATATTTGTAAGTAAAAGGCTTCAAGACGACGCTTACATTTCAGCGACTCCGATAAGGATGTCGAGCTGGCCAAATCGAAGTGTTCACTCTGAAAACGCCAAGGATCGGCCGCGCTTGAGTGACGCTTCTCCGCCTTCACTAAGTCTTTCCATGATTTTGTAGCTTCATCATAATAGCGCCCTGGCTTCTTCGCGCCGCGATGCCATCCAATGTCCACATCGTCTTTGAGACCGCTTAGGCGCTTTTGAGCATCCCAGGGACGTATCCATTCCCCGTCAACCTTCTTGTAGAGCAATCCCCGATAGATCCTGGCGCTCCCAGGTTTCACAATTAAGGCTTGGCGCAATAAATCAAAGGCAAACGCTGGTTCCTTCGCCGACAAAGCCTGCTTCACAGCCTTGAGAAATCGATCTTCCAAACTGTCAATTAAACGTTTTTGACGCTTGACAAACTCAGTCTTCAGAATAAGCGCCTGGGGCTCGCTGTGATCACGTGGGTTCAATTCACGAAACTCCGCGAGCAATTCGGCGGTCAGTTTAGAATCCTTGCATAGCTGACGACACAAGCGATCCACTAAATCGGGGAAGTCCTTTTTCACTGCGTCCGATTGATAGCCATTGGCCTTTATCCACGCGAGCAGTCCTCTCAATTGTTCAATGACTTGTTGCTTACCGCGACGAATGAACCCATTTAACTCCAGACGATTTTTCATCCAACGCTGCCGTGCGTCCCGTTGCTGCCGCGCCAGGGGATTCGACGGGAAGGCCGAGCTCACTCTCGCCAAAATGGGCGCGAGCTTCTTCTTTCCTTCTTTGTAATTGACCTTCCGACAAAATTCAGCGAGACGACGAAAGCCCGCCGGTCCTGTCACTGTTGGCAATATGACATCGAAGGCCTTTTTATTGTGAATGTCTAAGAGGCCGCTCAACACCGCATGCTTACGAATAAAACTCCGGCGACCGTGATAAAAGCGGCAGACGTCGTAGGCCATCTCTGGGGACGATTCGAGCAACGCTTCCGAGCGCTGCATCACTTTTAAAAATTCTGTCTCAAGCGCCCCCAACTCAGGACTCTTCGTCTTCTTAACGGCCGCCTGCAATTCGTGAAAGTCATCTTTGTAAGTCGCTGGAGTTCGCCGTTGCTTCCGAACCGCAGTCGACCCCACCGAGGGTTTCCCATTGTCCCTCGGATTCCCCCGGGGCGCTCCCGCTAACGCGCCCCAACGTCGCCTCATGCGTGCGCTATGAATTTGAAAATCCTCATAGCTCAATGCTGGATCGCCGTCACGGAGCTTCGCCAGGGCCTCTAGAGCATCCTCTAACTGTCCCGACCGGGCCCGTTGATAAATAGGGGCCAAGCGCTGACGCAAGAGGATCTCCGCGACTTGTTTCTTGAGCTGATGCAAGGGACCTTCCGCCGTCGCCATCCCCTTCAAGCGCTCCCAGACCTCTTTCGCTCGCCCCTTCTCGACGAGGG
Organism: Planctomycetota bacterium; assembly: GCA_029210225.1. Lineage (GTDB taxonomy): Bacteria > Planctomycetota > J058 > J058 > JARGOJ01 > JARGOJ01. The sequence goes on along the minus strand of JARGOJ010000049.1, from coordinate 16,321 downwards.
CAGCCAAAGCATCAGCCTTCTTCCCTTCAACCATCAGCAGCTCTAAATCGGCGAGCTTTTGCTCTAAGGCTGCCTTAAAGCGATCTCCTCCGAGGCGTTGGCAGCGCTTAAAGCTCTCCCGGGCCTGGATAAACTCCCCACGTCGCGCTTGAGCCTCGGCGATCTCAATGCCGCTTCGTACAGCCTGAGCCTGAGACACAAACAAGTCTTCCTGCGCTTGGGCTCGCGCCGCGTTGGCCGGGAAGCCTTTCAAAGCTTTCAGCGCGCCGACATAATCGCCCGATTCCGCCTGAGCAAAGACGGCCTTGTAGAGCCCAAGAGAGCTTCCGCTGCTCGCCGAAGCGCTGCTCTTTGCTCCGCCCATATCCTTCTTACTCTTAGCCTTGCGTCCTCCCTGGACATCGCTCACCAAAGGGCCCGAGCGCACTCTCCGCGCCGACTTTCGAGAGCTTCCCTTCGACTCTGACGATCCTCCTTTTGGAATCGCAATCAGGACTATCATCAGCAGCAGAATGACGCCCCCAATTGATGCGAGCATTGGAATCGGCAGCCCCACATCGGACTTTTTGGGGAGGCTCGCGACTCGCTTCATGGACGCTGTAGAAGAGCGCCTCTTCGATCCTGAAGCGCTGCGCTTTGTCTTACCGCGATCGTCAGGTTTGGGGACGGACCCAAGGTCGATATGAGCGCTGGAACCGAAGTCTGTGGCCTCAGCATCCTTTTGAACCTTGGTCTCTGGAGCATCTCCAGCCAAGGTCGGAACCCGGCGGCTTCCACTGCGACGTCGAGATTTCTTGACCCCCCGACGAACACCACTCCCAGACTGACGAATGCCGCTCCCAGACTGACGAACTCCGCTGCTGTGCTTATTCAAGCGCGCCGAGCTCTTCCTCCGGCGCTTCGTACGATGCACTCCAGAGCCACTCGCCGAGCGGACCTCGTCACCGGGTGTTACTGGAGGAGCAGGGCTTTCAGGAGCGTTCGGGGCCTCATCAAGCTCTCCTTGCTGCGCATTGTCCTCTGTCGCCGGGCTCTCTTTGACATCTGAGTCGAGGTCCAGCGCGCTTAAAGCGGGGATCTCGTTGACCCTGGCTGTCCGAGGCTTCTCCTCGCTGACAGCAAATCGAAGCGCCTCTGAGAGGTCCTTCGCCAAGACGACTACGTTCTCCGCGACCCGGCCATTTTGTGCTGAGCTCTCCAAGTATTCGAGGAGTGTTGGAGGAGTGCTTTGGGCTTGGAGGTAGGTCGTAATGCGATTCATCAACTCTTCGTCGACGATGCCACGACGGATCAGCTCTTTCGCCAAGAGTTTCTCAGTTTTTTCCATCACAGCGCTCCCAAAGCCCCTCGATCATGGCGATCATCTTCATTAGCCGAAGCCCTCGTCAATTCGTTCAAAGAAAGGGTTTGCAAACTGTACAAAACTCCCTCGCAAACAAAATATCTTTTCGATCTCAAAAGTCAGTGACCTGGGTTACTCAAGCTGCAAGCTAGCACATTCCCTACAGAGAATTTCGAATTCGAAACAAAGTCATGGTCTATCATTAAGAAGAACAAACCCTGTTTCAACGCAGAACGGTCAGTTCATGGATCTCAATTAAATACAACGGACACAGCGTCCGACAGAGAGGTCGACGGCTGCCAGGGAAGTGGCGCGGAGATGACTTGGCGATGAGAGTTTCGAATTGATCAACCCGTCTGGCTGACTGGAGCGAACGTCGATCGATTTACTGAAAACGAGACTATTCAGTCCGAAATTGTCAATCAATCCGATGTGGGTCAAATGACTCAGAAGAAAAAGTCGACGCCTGCTTCCGCTCCGCCATATCTCAACTCAGAAATCAAAAGCCCGAAATGGCCAGAGAGACTTTTCAATGACTCCTCCACCTCGACCAAGATCGCTTTGAGAAACTCTGCCGCACACGTTTCTCAGCGCGGAAGAATGACACCGTTCATTGTCGAAAAGGGAACGCGGAGGCCCAGGGAAGAGCCGCCGCGTAGGGGAGAAAGAGAATTATCGAGAAAGTCAGGGAACGGTTGCGGGAAACAACCAAACTTTCCACCCCCTTGGACGACCCCACCCCCTGTATTGTTCCCCTAAATCTCAATTTTCTCCTCAACGCCCTGATTCACATAGATTCCAGGCGCTCTAAGAAGCGCAAATCCACAAGAATAGCTTTGGCAGTGCGTTAAATCTCAATGTCTTTGTCGAGGCCCTCTTTGACAGTCACCAAAGCCTCGTCCTCGCCTCGCCGGAAGAGCCTTCGCGCTTTCCGCAGCATATAAACGAGGATCCAGAGTGCGATAACCGCCACAACAGGAGCGATAAGAAGGGCCGCCAAACAGAGCCCCCAAGTCAAAACATCTTCCAGGACGGAGATGAATGGGTTCGCCATACCTCCTGTGGTCGCCGTAGAGGTCGCACGGACTGTTGTCTTCGCTGTATGAACAGAGAGCGCGCTCGCACCGCCTATGAGCGCTAGAATCGCCATAGCCCAGGCAGGCATGTCGAGAAACGGAGCAACAACCACCGCAGCTCCACTCGCCGTTCGAAGAGGCGTTTGGATGACATCGAAGAGGTTGTCGATCGCGGGGATCTTATCGGCGAGGGTCTCCGCAATGACGGCGCAGCTGAGAGCGAGGAGGGCAGGAGTGCTGCTCAGCCATTCAAAGTTGGCTCCAAGGTCAACCATCCCCTCGGGCGCGAATCGATGACCGACGGCCAAGACAAAGAGCGGGACGATGGCACGGAAGCCTGAGCAGATCGATAGGGAGAGACCTAGAGCAAGAGCGAAGAACACTTAAAAAGTCCAATCGGGGTTTAGAAGTAGAAGGAAGCGGTCTCGGCAATTTTCACTTCTTGCCGCTTTTCTTCTTGCCCTTCTTATTCTTCTCGTCGATCTTCTTGCGAGCGTATTCGTCGTCGATATAGCCTTCGATGCGGACACTGTGAAGGTTGATAGACATCTTGTCCCAAGTCAGACCAATCAGCGCTTTCGAGATACCAGCGCCTTTAATCAATCCGTGTTGCTCGCCATTGAGCTTGGTCCAAACCTCACCGTTCTTGTATCCGATCTCTAATTTGTGAATAGTCTTCGGCTTAAGCAGGTCCTGGCTGATCACTTGCAAACCTTCGCGGCGGCGAAGGCGGTTCCGTTTGTAGTGGAAAAGCTGCTGCCCAAAGAGCGAGCGATATTCTTCCTTCTTCTTCTGGTCGATGATCACCAAGCGAATACCAGAGCGCTTCACCAATGTGTTGGCGTAAGAGAGGCTGATACGCATGGTGAAGTCTTTTGCCAGGTTGACCCTGTGATACAGCGCGCCCGCGCCTTCGAGAACGACGGCTTGACGCTCGGCGTTATTGTAAATCTTCCGGCCGCGAATATCCCAGTCTTTGGGATTGAGCTTCTTCGCTCCTGAATAGAAGTCATAAATCGCGTCGAGGCGGCCATTGTTAAAACCAACCTCATTCGCGCTCACATAGAAGGTGCGGAGGTTGTCGTAAAGGTCCTCCATACTGACCGGCTCTATCTCCGGCTTTTTGTCAGGATCTTTCTTTGTGACAGGGTCTTTTTTAACGACGGGATCAGGGTCTTTAACGTCTTCTCCCCCAAAGATGCGCTTCAGTTCTTTCCTTGCGTCAAGGAAGAAGGACGCGTCGGCGTAGCCCCGTTTCTGGGCTTTAAGAAGGCGTTTCATTCCTTCTTGATACTCTCCTTGATAAATCCAGCAGAGGCCGACAGTCATTAAGCCTTTGTAATTGGCTTTCTTGCCGCGAAGTAAGATTAACTCCTGAGTCTCAAGGCTGACTTTATCCCGAGTAATTGTAAGCTCACCGCCGCGCACTTGAAGAATCAAACCGCCGTCGCCGTCGACGTCAATGAGCTTGCCCTTCAAAGTCGAGCCTTTGACTTGCTGCACTTCGAGTTCTTTGCCGAAGAGTTCCAAGGCTGCTGCGGAGACCATGTTGTTCAATTGACTGAGCCCTCCACAAGCGCGCACATGGAGGTCAACGCGGTTGTAGAGCCCGCGTTCGGTTTTCCGGTCGAGCTCGGCGAGGAGCTTCTGGCCTTCGTTGAGAATAGACTTAAATTGTTTGAGTTTGCCGCGCTCTTTAAGAGAGCGCTCAAAGCTCAGCACAGCCTTCTCGTGTTTCAGGCGGAGGGCTTTCTTCCGATCGCTGATAAGGCTCGCGAGCTGTCCTTCAAGAACGGTGATTTTGCCGCGCGTCGCCTTGCGGTCCGCTTCATCGCGGAATCCCATGCTGCCCTTTAGGACCTCAATGGCTTTCCCATAGCCTTGACTGCGGGCGAAGCGATCGGCTTTGGCGTTGATCTCTTTCAGTCGCTGAAGCCGGGTGCTCTTAAGTAACGCAAGCTCCTTCTTGGCATCAATCAAGAGCTTTTCGCCGCGTAGATTGGCGACGAGGGTTTCGAATTCGGAGATGGCGTTGATCCATTCTCCCGAAGCTTTCAATCCGTCAATGCGGAGCTTTGCCTTTTTGTAATTCCCGAGCTCTTCAGCGACAAGGCTCTGGCGGAGTATTTTGGCTTCCCGGGTCACTTTGACAGCGACTTCCGTTTTGCCATAGTCGTTGAGCAGCTTCTCAAAACGATCGAGGCGATTCCATTGCTTGAAGGTTATTGCTTCGTCGTAGGCTTTCTGAGCGGCCTTTTCGAGGTAGTCGACTTCGTTGTCGTTGTCGTTGTTCTTAACAACAACGGTTTTCCCCTTGTTGGCGTCATCGTCTTTGTTGCCACTGCTGAAGAAGAATATGGCTCCGATGAAAGTCAGCGCAGCGATACCAAGAGCGGCGACCGGAAGCATGGAGGACGTTTGATTCACGACCTCTTCATCGCCGTCTCGATCACGACGTCTGCGAGGCGCGACACGATCTTCTCGGGCAACGGCCGGTCCCTTCCGGGTCGGAGATCTCAAGCCCTTGTTTCCTCGGCTGCTGCCACGGGTGCTGCTCCGAGCGCTACTCCGTCCGCCACGAGACGCACCGGTGCCCATAAAGACACCCAGTTCGAGAGCGGGGGCGAAGCCAGCGATGACGTTGTCGAGGTCTCCGACGAGGGCTTTATAATTCTGGTAACGCTGCTCGACCTTGCGAGACATCATGGCTTCGATTAATTGGCAAAAACCAGGGCTGAGTTTCGGGTTAAGCGTTTGAAGCGAAGGAAGGGGATCAAAGCGGATCGCATCGACGCTCTCGAAAGGCATGCGTCCTGAGACCGCGTGATAGAGCACAGCGCCAAGGCTGTAAATGTCAGCACGTAAATCAAAGGGGTCTCCGCCGAGGGTTTCTGGAGCGCGGTAGGCCGCCTCGTCGATGGCTCTTGTCTTTAAGCCTTCAGGGAGAACGCCAATCTCCATGAGACGGGGGCCGCCCTCATCGTAGATGATTGATGTCGGATTGATAAAGCCATGATAGAGATCTTGCTCGGCGGCTTCCTTCAAAACATCGGACAGCGAGAGCGCGAGACGTGTGGCACCACGTTCATCGAGGAGGTTCTGACGACGAATCCTCCGGCTAAGAGCTTCTCCTTGAACATCTTCTAAAACGACGAAGACCGTGCCTTTTTCTTCGCCACAATCAAGGAGTGGGATCACTTGCTTCAATTGCCGAAGGTAGTTTTTGGTATCCGAGCCATCTGGGGGAAGTAGAGCATCTCCAAGGACCTTGAGGAGTACCGGACCTCCAGCGGGATCTTGGGCGCGATAGAGGACTCCAAGCCGGGTTGCGTTGAGCTGCTTGCCGAGCTTGTAGCCACCGATTTTCTTGCGTGTCTTCTTGCGGTCCACCTGCTCGGTCGACAGCTGCTCCATGACCAGCATTTTGACTTGCTTGGCCAGTTTATTCGAGAGGAGACCTCGTTCGAGACAAAGATGCCGAGCCTTTCGCGGGGTGCCCGCGGAATCGAGATCTTTTAGATCATCAAGAACCGCTCGCGCCCTGCCTTTTTCAAGAAGTTCGTTCTTTACGGCAATCGCAAGGAATAGTTCGTCTGCCCGTCGTACCATGGCCCAGTTCTTCCAATGTCGTCTCACTGTGACACGAGTCGTCGAAATAGTAACGTCTCACAACCTTTTGCGCGACGTATTAGATGAAGAGTCTTCGACGTTTTTGAGAGCAACAGAGAAGAGTAAAAACTCTTATCCGTTGCCTAATCGGGCTTTTACACCCCTCACAACCTCTTCGGTAAACTCTTTGGTGTTCAAAGATCCGCCAAGATCTCCTGTGCAAGTACCGGCTTCAAGAAGCTCGAAGATCGTCGCACGAGTCGCTTTGGCGGCTTCCACTTCACCCATTTGGATCATCATGAGCTCTCCAGCAAGGAAGATAGCGACAGGGTTCGCCATGCCTTTGCCGGCGATATCAGGGGCGGTCCCATGAGCGGCGTCAAACATAGCCAGGCGGGCGGTGTAATCCTTGTTGAAGGAGTAGTTTCCGCTAGCGCCGAGGCCGAGTGAGCCCACTAATCCACAAGCCATATCCGAGAGGAAGTCACCGTATTCATTGAGAACAAGGACGATTTGATAGTTGTCGGGCTTCATAATGAGCTTGGCGAGAAGAGCGTCAAAGAGTTCCCGTTGCAGGGCAATTTTTGGAAAGGCCCGGTCCACTTCGTCGCAGATCGATTCGAAGAAGCCGTCGGTGAAGCGCTGGATGGTGTATTTCGATGACGAGGTGACTGTCTTGTCGAGCTTCGTGGCCAGGTTGAAAGCAAAGTGAGCGGCAAAACGACAGGGCCCCGACTCGATGATACGGAGCGCGACGGCCGCATGGTCACCAATTTGGCGTCCAGGATCGCTATAGGTTCCTCCGGTGGCAACTCGAACGATATCGAGGTCGATCTTCTTTGTGAAGTTCGTTCTCACTCCTGGGATGGTCGCCACAGGGCGGTGAATCACGCTGAGGTCGAGGCGCTTTCGCATGACCTGATTTGGGCTCTCGGCAACGGTCGCCGTGGGGTATTTCATCGCGAAGCCAGCGTTCTCAATGGCGGAGACGGCGCGGTCGTAGACCGACTGGTCCTTACGCCCTTCGACAGTGAAATCAATCGGTTCCCAATTGATCTTGAAGGGCATCGCGTCAAACAGCGCACGGGATGCTTCGGCTAGTTCGGGGCCGATGCCGTCTCCGAGGAGTTCGACAACTTGGTATTCTTTCATTTTCGCTCCAGCACTTGAGTTTCCAAACCGTATTATCTAGGCAGAACGGTTTGTTGAATAGGTGTCAAATCATGGTCCGTAGTTGTTTCGTGTTTCTTTTACTCTTCATTTGCGTACCGGCCTGGGCCCAGAGTCCAGACACGCCGAAAAAGGACGGGACCGCAGAAAAGGCGCCAAGCCTCGTCAAAGGGCGACTGACAATCAAAGCGCCTCCATCAGCGCAACGCTGCCAAGAGTTCCTCGATATCAACGCTCGAAGCGAGACGGAGTTCTACGCCGACGACAAAGGCGGCTTAAGCATTCACAAAGGCGTCAGCGCAAAGCGCCTCCGATTTTTAGCGACGGAGCTTGAGAAGGTGGAAGGAGTCCGACAGGCCTTGACCGATACACCAAGGCGCATGATTCTCCTCATCTTCAAATCATCCCCAAAAAATACAACTCCGCCCCTCGTTGCTGCAGCTCTCGAACAAATCCGAAAACGCTACAAAGAGTCACTCAAAGCCCGAGGAAGCACTTTGGGAGCTGGGGGAACAGACAAGAAATCCCCAGGAGACAACAAGGACACTTCGAAGAAAGATCCTGTGAAGCCCCCCAAAGTTATCAAGGCAGGCCCAAAAAAGAAAGAAGCGGTCATGCCCGTCTTAAAACGCGGCTTTTACTCTTACTACTCGCCAAAAATCACCGAAGCGACCCTCAGGCAGACCAAAGTCTCCGGCCCCATCACCAGCGTTCACTGCTTAAATCTCTGGCTCGCGGCGAAAGACAGACCCCAAGCCGTTGTGATTGCCCGTAAAGTCTTGGCGAAGCATCCCAAAGACAATCGCGCCGGGGCGGTCCTCGCCATGTATCACCTGCACACCGGCAATAAAATGAAAGCCTACCGCAACATGCGGACGGTCATTCATTACAACCCCGATGTCGCCGTCTACAGAGCAATGTACGCCGAGGTCCTCTACGCCATGAAAATGGAGCGCGTCGCAAAAGAACAGGAAGACATGGCCAAAAAGCTCAGCGGCCTCAAGTAAACGTCAGCAAAGATTTAGTTGACCAAGGCCCTCCAAAGTCAACGCGCCCCATGGCGTTATCTCAATGCAAGCAGAGTCCAAAGCAACTTTGATTGCGCTTTTTTGACACCGCTCCCCCTCTCTTTGCAGCTTAGAGAGGGATATCAATGACATTCACGATCGAAATCAAGAAGTCTCTGTCGCGCCATCAGCGTCTGCGCCATCCAAGTCTGAATCAGG
>JARGOJ010000049.1:0-7888 GCA_029210225.1 Planctomycetota bacterium | reverse complement strand
TTCGGGGGCACCATGAGGTACGCCATCGTCGTCGCGAGCACGCTTATTGGAATGAGAAGGCCGAGAGGAATTCGACAGTAACGCCGGGTCATAAGCTCCAAAGATGAGCCAAAGACACCAAGCAAACCCTCGTGGGAGAGCGTGGCAAGGGCCAAGCCTGGAGCTGTCCAGAGGAAGAAGGTGCTCCGCACGGGGAAGAAGCGCCGAGCGGCCAACGCGCTCACAGCGCAACAGGCAAACCACAAGAAGGCCACTCCAGCCTGCTTCTCGCTCATTTCTAGAACAGAATAGGACAGAACAAGCGTCAAAACACCGGTGCAAACAAACGCTGTCAAATTCGTCCCCACAAGCTCCTTCACCCCAACCTTCTTCTTGACGTATTTCGGACCGGGGCGCCGAGGAAGAACCACATGGAGATCCGTCTGCCACGCCGTGAAATACGCCGTCAGAACAATGATCTGGCCAAAGAAAATTTCAATAATGTTGGTCGTAAGGGCCTCGGTCGACGCAATCCCTCCTCCAGGAACATAGCCAACAGCGTTCGTGTTCGCCCCAGCGAGCACAGCGAGAGCCAGGTAACCAAAGCCAATGGCGAGGATGCTGGTTCCTGAAATATAGTCTTTTGTGGCCGTAGACGAGACAAAGCCCGTGGCGATGGCCGCGACCATGGCGAGGCCGAAGCGCAGCAGCATGTCGGGGCTCTCGGCCAGCTTGCGGCCCGTGGGCAGCTTCAGCTTCATGTCGGGGCTCTCGGCAATGAGCGCGCCATAGGGAGCAGGGGTGAGTTCGTTCCCAAGGGCTGCGTAGAGCCCCAGAGCGACCGCCGGAAAAGTGATGGCCCCGGCGAGGATGCCCCGAGCTTGGGCGACTCTGTTGATAGCTTTGGCAGGCGTGTTTGAAGTCATGAAGGCGGGCTGTTTCTTTTGTAGGGGGGCTCCGTCAGGGAACATTTCTCATGGAAAGATACCAGCCATCGCTCAATATTGTAATCGGCACCTTCCGACCGTCCTTTAACGTCACAACTCCACGCTTCTCTTTCACATCAATCTTCACGACTTCAGTGACGACCTGCATGGCGAAGTAAGCGTCTTTGTTAAAGGTCTGAAAGAAGCGGTCTAACGCCGCGATCAGGGCCAGATAATTCGTCGTTCGAATCATTAAATCGGCACGTTTTTTGGAGTCAGACAGATTCTGAATAGGAGGTAATTTGCCTTGTTTGGCAGGATCCTTCAACTTATACCGCGCCGCGATTTTTTTGAGCGCCGCTTCGGCTTCAGCGCCTCTCTCAGCAGCGAGCGCGTATGCTTTGAGAACCAGACTCAAAGCATAGACCTTTCGCTCCGATCGCACGATAAACTTCGCGAAATGAGTGAGGCGTGCTTTGGGCGTTAACTCAATCGCTTTCATTTGCTCAAAGAGGTCTTTGGGACTCCGAAACTCCGCTTTCTTCTTAGGGGACGCTTTCTCTCCTCCCTGCAAGTCCTCTCTTTGCTTCTCCTTTAGCTTCTTATTGTCCGACTTTTTGTCTCGGATGATCTCTTTAATTTTCTTGCGAGCAAGACGCATCTCCCCGCCGCCAATTTTAATCACGACCTCTTTGGCGTTCTCTTTAACAATGATCCCCTTGATGCGCCCACCGTTCTTGAGGACCAGCTCATCAGCAGAGCAATATTCAGTCAATAGAATTGCCGCGAAACAGAGAGTCAAGATTGAAAGAATTCGCATAGGAAAGCCTCGGCCCGTGGACCTAGAAGAACTAAGTAAGGATGCCATCGTTCTAGTTCAACGCTGATCAGGCTTCAAGATTCAAAAATGGGAATCTCCAAAGTTCAGGCATAGAGTCCTACATAAGCGTCGTTTCCCGAGATTTTTCCAAAGAAATTGTTGAGGCGCTGGTCTAGGGAACAGTTCAGCGTTTGCTCTTCTCTATCCTGTCTTATTGGTGGAGAATGAAGCTAAAATTAGAGGTCCAGCAAAACATGAGCGTCTTGAATGAGTGACCAGAGCCTCACAAAATTAGAGCGTCAAGTCAGCGCGAACCCCAGAGACTTAGTCCTTCGTTGAGAACGGGCTATCAGACTCGCGGCCAATCACGGCGATCCTGCCGCTGGAATATTTCATTCGAATCATCGAAGCGAAGCGCGAATTGAAACAGACCAGGATCTTGCTTTATTGAGTGAGCTTCCAGTGCAAAGCCTCTATTTGCATGACTGTGAAGAAATCACCAATGCTGGCTTGAAGGCGCTCGCCGACTTGCCCATTGAGAGATTGACGCTCTGCTCGCCAAGCAGCGCTCTTTGTAAGGTCACCGGGCCCGGTTTAGAGCATGTTCAACGCATGCCGCTGCAAGATTTGAGAATCGCAAACTGCGATGAGCTTCACCTGGGGCTTAAATACTTAGCGACCCGGCCCTTAGAGGTCCTCGATGTCTCCTACTATGGGATCGCTGGGTCATTTGTGTCTGATGAGAGCTTAGAACATCTTAAAAATCTGCCCCTTCAAAGATTGAATTTCAACTGGTGTTGCGAGCTGACCTCGGATGGTTTTGAACATTTAGCAGAGCTTCCTCTCAAGGAGCTTTCACTGATTGGTCATGGTGCTGCGATCAAGAAGTCTGCACATATATTCAGAGCGATGCCTTTAGAAAAGCTAAGAACGAGAGTTGCCTTTGACGATAGTGAATTAAACGATCTCAGCCAATGTCCTTTGCGAGATTTTGAATTTGCCTGGAACTCAACAATGACAAGGAAGGGCTTGAGTTCCCTGGCTCGTTTGGCTCTTGAGAAAGTCAGGATCATTTCTGGAGAAGAAATGACAAGTGGCTCACTGGATTTCTTCAAGAATTCACCGATCAAAAAGCTGCAAATCACTGGCTGTAAAGATGTCATGAACGCTGAATTGAAAAGCCTTCAAGGATCGCCCCTGGAAGAGCTATCCCTCAGGATGCCAATCACAGACCTCGGCCTCAGTCACTTGAAGGATCTCCCGCTAAAAAAGCTCGACTTAAAGGACTGTCATGCGCTCACAGACAATGGACTCAAACACTTAAAGGGAATGCCATTAGAAGAGCTCTACTTGGAAAATGCGGATCAATTGACTGGTCTCGGGCTAAAGCATTTGCAGGGGTCTTCCCTGAGGGTTCTCAACCTGGCGAATGCTTCCAGCTTAAGAGACGCGCAACTCGAATATTTGGCCGATCTGCCCATTCATAGCCTCGACCTCTCAAACTGCCGAAAGCTCACTAGAGTGGGACTGAAGCAGCTCAGCTCGCTCCCCCTTGAGAAATACAGTATTTGGCAGATTGACGACCTCGCCTATGAAGAATTGGAGAACCTTGACCTCCCCGGATCAAACTTCTCCTTAATTCAATACGACTGGGACACAGAGTTCGCCGCAGATCTTGATACTTAGCCTTTGCGAAATGTGCCGACAAAGGGCAACGCGATTGAGCCAAAGACAATCATGCCAATGAAGGCCACGGGCATCGCGCAGCTCAGGGTGATATCCCGGCCCTGGCTCCCTTCTTCCCAGCCAAAGATGTAGATAAGCGGCAGAGGAATCACTTGCAGCCCGACGGTGGTGTCGTAGCAGTAGTAATAGGTTTTCCCCATGACGGTGCCCTCAGACTTTGAGTAGGGTTTCTCTGGAGTCATGTAGCTTGGGGCGAAGCACCCGGTCAATTGAGTCATTAATAAGAGCGCGAGTATCCAGCGGGTCCAGGGTGATCGTCGTGGTTTCATTCATACTCCGGAGATAAAAAGTCTGATCGAAATTTGCCCTTTTCATTGGCCTGCCAGTATTGCTGGCTTTGAATATCTAAGCAGGTCAGCCAGCCATCGCCATAGACCCAAGTGTCAATACACTGAGCAAATCCGAGGCTGACCGGGCGCCCTGATTTTTGCGGCGTATGGCCACAAACCATGACCTTACCCGATTCATGGGGCGCGGCCTGATCGAACTTCTCCCAAAGGATCATGTAATCGGGTTGTTCGTCCATAGGATAGTCTGGATAAGCGCAGCCGTGAACGAAGAAGTGACTGTCTAACTCGTGGTATTTCACGCAGCTCTCAAAGAAATCCCAATGACTGTCCGGAACATCAACAAGCTTCCCAGTGTCCCCGAGAGGCGAGTAACTGGCGAGGGTTTCTTTTCCGCCGCAATTGAACCAGCGACCAAACAATAACGGATTCTCTTTGGCATCGAGCAGCATTCGTTCGTGATTGCCGAGTATTGACACTAACTGCCCAGTCTTTTTTCGTTCAATGAGCCACTCAATCACTTGGTAGGAGGCGGGCCCGCGGTCGATGTAGTCTCCGAGGGTAATCACCAAATCCTCTTCGGCGATGGGTATTTCCTTGGCGAGAGTCATTAACGATTGAAAGCAGCCATGTATGTCGCCGATGACCAAGGTTCTCGTCATGCTTGAGGCTCGCTTTTCGCTTCGAGATTCGTCTTGGGCCCGAACCATTTCAGCAAGCCGGGGAGAACGAGGAGGTCGCCGATGAGGGCTAAGATCATGGCGTTGACACAGAGTAATCCAAAGGCTCGGGTCGGGCTGAAGTTTGAGCTTAACAGAGATGCAAAGCCAGCGCCGATGATCAATGAGCTTAAGACAATAGCCTTGCCGGTGTCGAGGCTCGCTTTCTCCAGACCTTTCTTTTGCCAGGATGAGAGAAAGTGAATTGTGTCATCGACGGCGATGCCTAGGGCGATCGCGGCGGTCATTGTCGTCCCCACATCCAACGACATTTCCAGGCTCATCATAAGAATGAAATTACCAGCGACCGGGAGTGAGTTGGGCAAGATTGAGAGCAGCGCGAGGCGCCATGATTTAAGGGCTAGAAGCAAGATAAGCTCGATAAGCAACGCCGTCATCAGTAGGCTCTGTTGCAGTGTTGTGAGCAGCGATTTTTGGGTTTTGAGGAGTAGGTCGTAGGAGCCGGTGATGGATAATTGAAAAGACTTTTGACCTTTGAAGACTTCATTGAAGTGAGCGTTTAATTGGCGCTTGACCTCGGCGATTTGGTCGGCGTCGAGGGTTTTCATGAAGAGTGTGGCGCGGAGCTGACGGCCATCTTTCGAGGCGGAGCCGTTGGCGATGAGGTCGAGTTCTTCAAGGCTGTCATCGAGGAAATAATTGGCCGGGATAGAGTCGAGCTTGGCGCTTTGATAGCCGCTCTCTCGTAGGAGTAGTGCGGGGTCAATTCGGCCGAGGACCCCGGGGACAGTCAGAGATTTATTGAGGAACAGGTCAAGAGACTGGAAGAAGTCTCGGCGGTTTTTCGACTTGGCTAGAAGGTTTTGGTCGCCTTCAATAATTAATTCTAAGTTCGCCAATCCGCGCCCAGATTTCTCGATGGATTCATGGTCACTGCGGAGGGGATGATCTTTGGGGAAGTAATTGATGGCGTGGGGTTCGACGGTCAATTGGGTAAAGGACCAGGCGGCCGTAGGGAGGGCGAGTAAGGCGAGGGAGACAAAGAGCAGGGGGGCTCCCTCGCCGATGTTTGTTAGTTTTAGGGCCAGGCGCCCCATGAAATCGGGGCCTTGATTGGCTTGGTGGATTTTCAATTGAAGAAGAGAGGGCAGGGGTAGTCTTGAGATAAGCGCTAAGAATCCTGGGAGGAGGACTAGGACAAGGAGGGCCGCGAGGATAAGGCTGGCGGCGGTGAGCAGTCCAAAGATCTTCACGGGGATGACGTCGGCGACTCCGAGGCTGGCAAATCCAAGAGCGGTGGTGGCGAAGGCGATGAGGCAGGGCTTTGTTTTGCCCCAGGCCGCGCTCCAGGCGAGCTCTGCGAGGGCTTTGTTTTCCGGGTTTGGGAGGCTTTGGAAGTAGACGACAATGTGCAATCCTCCGGCGAGGATGAGCACAAAGAGCATGGGCTTGACGATGGTGACGATGAGGTTGCTGGTCTCCCCGGCGAGGCCGAGCAGTCCTTCGCTGGCGAAGACCCCGAGTCCGACGGGGATAAAGACCGCTGCGGTCATCCCTGGGCTGCGGGTGATAAGGAGGACCAGGAGCACGCTGAGAACAACTAAGAGGGGCATCGATTCTTGTTCGACGGCGATGGAGGCGCGGTCGAGTTCGAGGTTGACCAGGGCGAAGCTGGCGACGCGGACGCTCTGGGATGGGGAATCTCGCTTAAGGAAGGTTTTTAAGGCCTCTTCGACCCCCTTGCGGGTTTCGGAGGCGCCGGGTTTGAGGGTGACATAAATGTGATCCTGGCCTTCTTTGAGGTCGGGTTCAAAGAGCTTCAGGGATTGATTGAGGGGTCCATAGAAGCTGTGTTGGAGCTTCTTCCAGTTGCGGTCATTGAAGGCCCCGAAGCGTTGGTCGCTGAGGATATCGACTTCGTCGGAAAAGATGGTGCTGGCGCTCATGACCCCGGAGACGATCTCAAGCTCTTCCAGGGTCTCTGTGATTTTGACGATTTGGGCGAGGCGCTTCTCGGGCTTTTGGTCTTTATGGGTGAGTTGAACGAGGACCACTTCGTCGCTGCCGAAGTCGGCGCGGAAGCGATGGTAGCGTTCGAGGCCTGAGTTATTTTGGGGCAGCCAGGCTTCAACAGAGTTGTCCAGGACTGGCCGGGGCGAGAGGACCGCGAGGCTGAAGGCGAGGGCGAAAGTGAGCCCTGCGGCCAGATTGCGAAATTTCACTGAGATAGGGAACCTTTAGAGGGAATGAACGTTATTAAGCTTAGAAGCTATGCCTTGGATCTTTTAGAATACCGCAATCGCAAGAAGGATTCACTGTCGCTCTTCAACAACAATCTTGCCGAGTTTTCCCAACGCTGCGTCTTCTTCAATCTTTGCTCTTACTGCCAAAGCTTGATTTTAGGCCATCTGAAGAAAGCCATAGAGACTGGACTGAGTTTTGCTCTTAGAGGTTGAGCTGGCGATGGAGACGAAAAGTTTTGCAGTCTGCTTCAGGGCAGATAATGAAAGAGTGGGATTGATGAAATTAGTTCTTAAGAAGTTCTCGTTGGCGGCGATATTAATGATCGCTTTGATTTCAACGGCTGCGGCGGATGTTCTTGTCTTTAATGATGGCCGTCGAGTTGAGGGAGACATCCTCAGGGAGACGACGAAGACCATTGTCATCCGGATTCGTCGCGGCAGCTCTCATGGCGAGGCCACTTTTTCCCGGTCGATGATCGCCAAGATTGAGCGCAAGGTCTCCCCATTCAAGCTCAATGAGGCGGAGTATAAGATTCGTCTTGAAGCTGCGGAGCAAGCGGGCACCTCGGATGCTTGGGAGAAGCTCGCGGCCTGGTGTGAGAGCAAGGCCTTTCATGGTCAGCGCAAGAAGGCCCTCAAGAAGGCCTTTGCCTTGAGAGAAGCGGCTGCGACGGCGTCTGGGTCTGTGACCGCCTTGAAGTTCTTTTTGAACTGGGCCGATCAGAAGAACCTCGATACACCCAAGGTGACCAAGCGCATTTACGAGCGGATTCTACAGATTGACCCTGACGATCGAATTGCTCGCAAGGGGCTCGGATTCAAGTTCTATAAGAATCAATGGTATACCGCCGCTCAATACAACGCGGCCTACGATGCAGAGATGTTGGCCAAGGGCTTTGTGAAGTACCAAGGCACTTGGTATAGCCCTGCGGGGTTGGCTGCCTTGGCCAAGGTCATCGAAGCTGAAAAATTGCAGAAGGAGCTCAAGGCCCTCAAAGAGCAAAACCAAATCCTCTTAAAGAACCAGCAAACTCAAGCCGTTCAAATGGCTGCGATCCTCAAAGAGATTGAGCAAGCCCGACGGGAACGCGCCTCGCTGCTCTTAGTCGCTCGTCAATGCCGCGACTTAGAGATTGCCCTGCAGGCGGCTCGCCAGCGTATTCGTAGCCTTGAGCGTCGCCCGACGACCTCAGGGACCACGGGTACG
>JARGOJ010001065.1 GCA_029210225.1 Planctomycetota bacterium | reverse complement strand
TCTTTCCGAGAGTTATGGTCAGAGAGCTCGGCGTTCAGTTTTTCCAGTTCTCTCATGTGACGGGCGGTGAGGAGAGCGACGCCCGCTTGGGCGGCAAAGACCCCCATGAGTTGTTCTTCTGTTGTTCCAAAGACCTTCGCGGCGAAGCGGTTGTCCATATAGATCGCCCCGACGACCTGATCTTCGATACGTAGGGGAGCGCAAATCACGGAGCGAAGTTTTTGATCGCGGACGCTTCGTTTGTTGGCATAGAGGGGGTGATCCTGGGCGCATTCGAGCACCTGCGTCTGTCCTTTTGCCAAAACCTCCTCGACGATGGAGTAGCTAAACTTCCGCTCTGGTGCAGGGATGCTCTCTTTGTCGAAGTTTCTGGCGATAGAGACCGTCAAAGCCGCGTCGGAGGCGCTGTGTTTTTCGATATCCTCGCTAAGAATGATAAATCCTCGCTCTGCCCCAACCAGAGACACGGCAGCATCGAGAATAAGTTCTAAGAGCTTTTCCGGATCACGTTCTCGATTGAGCTCATAGACGACCTCAAGGGCCTTCCACAGTTTGTCGGCGGAGATCTCAGTGCTCGTAGCGCTGAGGAAAGATGGGCTGGAATCCATATCTGTACCGGTTTCTCTTTGCGGATGGAAGACGCCAAAAACGACAGTTCGTGAACTTTAGATTTCTAGCTGAATAGATTCCCTTCCGCAAGATAAAAATGTGCAAAACGCGACAGTTTCGCCGTGTTAATGCCAGCTTTCTTTTTCGCGTGCGCGACAAAAGGGAGAATCTTTTGGCGAGCTTCTCTTCACTTTTGCGCAACTCGAGTGAGCAGCTCTTCGCAAGCATGAAAGACACGATCTCCCGTGAGGGCGGTCATACATTTATGATGTTCGGGTTCTGGGAGCGGGCATTTTTTGAGGTGACAGGGCCAGCAAGGCGCTTGGTCACAAACGACCTTGAGGGCGTCGTAATCGACACCCGTATAACCTGGGTGTGTTGGACCGATAAGCGCCACGACGGGGATGCCCGCAGCGATGCCAAAGTGTCGCGGTCCGGAATCGGTGGAGATGAGGATGCGACATCTTTTAAGGACAGCGACGAGTTTATCGAGAGGGACCATCGCGTCGGGCATGCCAAAAATCGCTGAAGAGTTCACTCGCGTTTGAACTTCTTTAGCCAATCCTTCCTCCCCAGGACCGCCGAGGAGCAAAACCTTGTGGCCCTTTTCGATGACTAAGGAGCAGAATCGCGCTGCGTGGTCTATCTTCCATTGTTTGGTGACCCAAGCACCTCCCATATTTAAAGCCCAGATGTCTTTTCCATCCTTTCCTCCCTTTTCGGTCAAAAACTCCTCGGCGTACTTCTGGGCTTCTGGGGTTACGGGGAGTGCTGGGCAATGTTGAATCTTCGAGATGTCTGCCCCAACGGCTTTGGCGAGGTCGAGGTAGTAGGAGACCATGGGTATAGGGCGGAGCTTTCCGACCTTTCGAACGCCGAGCACCTTTGTCAGGAAGAAGAAGCGCCCATTCAGCCGATAGCCAACGCGCCGGCGTGCGCCCATAGCGTGAGCGATCATGGCGCTTGAGAGAGAGTTTGGGAGGAGGATGGCAAGGTCGTAGGGTTCTTCTTTTAGACGTTTAAGGCGCAATCCCTCTTTGATGGGCCAAAGGAGACCTCGACTGCGCTGAAGAGGAATCTCCTCATCGTAGTACCCGAGAGGTCGAATGAAGGGGAAGAGGTGGGGCCGGCCATGAACATCGATAATGGCGTTGGGATATCGCTCACGAATAGCGCGGAGGAAAGGCTCGGCCATGACCACATCTCCGACCCAGTTGGGGATTCGAATATAGATGCGGGGGCGTTTGGGAAGTTCTCTCATAGATTTGAGGATAAGGAATCCGACGGCACATTGAAGTGTTGATTCTTCGCCAATTCTCATGACAAAATTGCATATGACAGAAGTACTGCTTCTTCACCCCTTTGTTTTATTCACATTCTTCATCATGACAAAAATGAAATAGTCGGAACTCTCTCGACTCCCCCCGTGTTATGACAGAAGAGAAAGACGCACTTTGCATTATTGGCATATCAACAAGCGAGAGAGACGGTGAGCACGATGAAAACAAAAGCTGAGACACAGAGCCGCGACGCCGAAGAGTACTACGAGGACGACGCTGTTTGGGAGAATCCTTCCGAGGATCAACAGTCCCGTTTCATGCGGGTTATGAGCACGTCTTATGGTGTTTCATTGCTTGTCCACGTGATCGCGCTCTTCGTTTTGAGTCTTGTCGTTTACTTTGTTCCGTCGCCGGTTAAGAAGGTCGTTGTGATCAGCAAGACCGAAACCCGCTTAGAGGTTGATCCTCCGGAGCGGGAATTGGACGACATGGAGACCCCTGAGATTGACCGCGAGGTCGTTGACGAGAAGCCTATCGTTCAACTGAAGGAACCTGAAGAGATCTCAAAGGATCCTCGGGGAGAGAGTCAAGATGCGCTCTCCGACGTAGCGCAAAACAACAACACCTTGAGTGATGCCGCCGGCATCGCTGGTGGTGGGGCCTCGGCTTTCGGCTTGCCTTCGGGCTATGGTCAGCGCCGTACGAGCGGTGGCAAACCGCGTAACAAGATTATTGAAGCCGGTCTCCGCTGGCTCCGGGATCATCAGAGCCCAGACGGTCATTGGGATGCTGAGAATTGGCAAAGCCACTGTAAGAAAGGACGTTGTGAGGGTCCAGGGCACGACGCTGGAAGCAAGCGCTATAACGTGGGAGTGACCTCTCTCGCGCTCTTGTCCTTCCTCGGAAATGGGCATACTCACCGCTTCGGCAAGTATAAAAATAAGCTGGCAAGAGCGATGCGTTGGTTGACTCGACAGCAAAAAAGCGACGGTTCCATTGGCTTTCATGAGGGCGAAGAGATTTACAACCACGCTATGGCAACCATGGCGCTCTGTGAAGCCTTTGCCATGAGCCGCGATTTCAAATTCAAGAAGCCTGCTCAGAGAGCTGTCGACTTCTGTATCCGGGCCCAGAATCCTGGGCAGGGGTGGAAATATGGAGTC
>JARGOJ010001064.1 GCA_029210225.1 Planctomycetota bacterium | reverse complement strand
ATCGTCTCTCCGCGCTCTGTCATGTCCGGCTTGCAATCGTCGCAGTAAATCGCGCCCGTCAGATCCTCGTCTATGATCACCCGGCACTCGTGGCATAACGTCGCGCCGGTTCCGTTGTTGTGTTTTTGGTTTGGTTTCATGTCTTGTTTCTTAAATTAAATTTCTTATAACCTTGGTGTATTTTGTCCAATTCCATCCCAGATCATCCACGATGTATCCGGGCTTGCTAATAATGGCAGAAAAGGTTTTCTCAATCCCGTATTTCGCCGCGACTTTTTCGGCGTGCTCCTTTCCTTGCGCCGACCATAGGATGACCTCAAATCCTGAGTCTCGTTTTCTGCTCGCCCATTCAGCTAGCTTTTTGTTGAGCCTCCCATTCTGAATGATAGTCCCGTCAACGTCAATGCAGACGCATTTCACTCTTGGGTATTTTTTGTTTTTGCTTCCGATCATTGCTTTGCGCTGTAATCAATTTTAAGGGGGTTTTATAAATCAGGTATGGGCATACTCAAACTCATTTCAAACTCGTTAGGAGACTTGTTGGTGCGTTCCCATGCAATTTTCGCAACTAGAAAAAGCGCCCGCGCGACCCTGAAGGGAGTGTCAGATTGCCAGAGGGACCCGAAACCCTTATAGAATGGGGGTTGTGGCCGATGGCTCCATTATTTAGGTCTCGTTTGTTCATACTTGTTTCTTTTTTATTATTCAATCAGGGCAATGATCGCTGCCGGTCCGCTTTCTACAATCCCCGGCATCCTTCTCCGTATCAGCGCAAAACTCCAATTCGATCTGCGCAATAAGATCATCTGGGAAAAGGGAACTGCGCGTCAGGCATTTGCCTGGTGCTTCTCCTTCCTCGTGCTTTGGCAGCTCGATCCGCTCCTTCCCATCGCATGAGCAAAGCAATGAGAAGAACGGAATTGCAACTGTGTAAATCTTTTCTTTCTTGACTGCTCTCATCCCTAAAGGAAGGAGATTCTTGCTTCGCTGAGGATTGCCTGAACTCATAAGACTTCAGGGCTTACGCCCTCTCCACAAGCTGATACCGTGCGTCCCACGGCGAGATTGATTGCCGCGTTCACATCGCGGTCGTGGATTGTGTCGCACTCACGACACTTCCATTTTCTGTCGCCTAGTTTAAGGCCACTGTTCTTTGCCCCACAAGTTGAACAGAGTTTGGATGATGGAAAGAATCTATCTGCAACCTGAATTTCTCGACCATACCAATCGGCCTTGTATTCAAGCATTGTCCTAAACTCACGCCAACCTTGTTCTGATATGGCTCTTGCTAGTTTTGGGTTCTTCACCATTCCTGTTACGTTCAAGTTTTCAATGCCAACCGTTTGGTTTTCGCGGATAAGTCGCGTTGAAAGCTTGTGAAGGAAATCGTTTCTAATGTTAGTCGTTTGCTGGTGAATGCGCGCGACCTTAAGTCTTGCCTTGGCTCGATTATTCGAACCTTTCTTCTTTCTACTGAGAGATTTCTGCGCCCGCCTAAGCTTTGCTCGTTGCTGTTTGATACGCTTAGGCAGTTTGATCTTCTCGCCAGTGCTGAGAGTGGCAAAGTCGGTGATTCCAAGGTCCACGCCAATCGAATCGGCACCGCCTTTGAGCTTCTCTATTTCGTCCTCACAGAGAAATGACGCAAACCATTGCCCGGCGCTGTTGCGGCTCACTGTGACATTGCTAGGTGATGAAGGAAGTTCTCGCGACCATTTCACTTTGATTCCAGCCTTGATCTTGGCGACGTGCAACTTGCCCTCCTTCAGTCGGAATCCGCCAATCTGATAGCGAGCACTTCCGCTGTGCCTCTTAGATTTAAAATTAGGATACTTAGCGAGCTTCTTAAAGAACTTCGAGAAAGCGGAATCCAAGTCTCTCAACGACTGCTGGAGACACATGTTTGAAACCTCGTTCAGCCATGCCGTTTCGGGTTGCTGCTTGAGCTTGGTCAGCTCTTTCGCAGTGTCTACGTAGCTCAGTCCCTTGCCAGTCTCTTTGTAGGTCTCTGAACGAAGATTCAACGCCCAATTGAACACGAATCGGCAACAACCGAACTGACGCAAGAGTAGACTCTCTTGAGTTTGGTTGGGATAGATTCTGAATTTGTAGGCTCGCTTCATTTGCTTCGGCCCATCCCTAAAGGAAGGGGTTTGTTCTATCTTCGATCAGATTGAGGAGGAACTGTCCGAGTTTTCCGCAGGCGAGGACGCCCAGCGGCGGGAAGATGATTGCGAGTAGCATTCTCATGTTGTTTGTTGGTTTGGGTTGATTCCTACTGCTGAGAACGCAGCTCATGAAGTTTGTCCTCGACCGCTTCCACGTATGCCCGGGCGTTATCGAGACGAGCCTTCTTATTATCATGCCATCTCTTCTGATCAGCCTGAGATGTGGTGATGCCATTCCTTCCTGCGCCGAATCCACTCCTTCCAAGTGATGGAGAACTGGACCGAGTCTTGAAAGGTGGGCGTTCGCTTTCGATCTGGTTCACCAGGTTCTGCCCTTTCCGCAGGTTGTTCTCCAACTCCGAGATCTGCGCAGAGTTGTCAGGCTTCGACGGAGTGTAAGGCGTTGGATCAGGCGTGTATTGCCGTGTAGTGTAGCTCTCAGTCCTGTCGGACTTGGTGAGCGCGTGCTTAAGTTCGTTCTCCAGTTCCTGAACCTCCTTTCGGGTGGCGTCCAGCTCCTCCTTGAAGTCCAGCCCGATCTTGGAGGCTTCTTGGAGTTTGTCCTCCAGTTCCTCGATTCGCTCGGCCTGTCGAGGATTGTCCTTCGGCTTCGCATTCTGGAGTTCATGGATCTGATCCTTCAGCGGAGGGATTCTCTCCGACTCGGTCCAGATTGCCCATCCGAGTGTGGCGATAGTGAGTAGCAGGTAGATGCTTTCTTTCATTTTGTTGTCTTTTTTTATCTTGTTTTTCTTATTTTGTCCGATCACGGACTAGATTCTGTGGCGTCGCTTAGGTCTGGAGAACACCACAGCAATAACGAGTGTGACGAGAAGCGGTATGACTGTTGTTGGCTCTGGAACGGCGGGAAGCCGGTCACAGAAG
>JARGOJ010001063.1:2744-3057 GCA_029210225.1 Planctomycetota bacterium | reverse complement strand
GAAATCGTCTTGCTCCCATGGCGCCAGGCAAGGCACCCCGATCACCGAGCAGCCCACGCTCTGATTTCAAGGGCGCTGTTCTTCTCGAACGTCAAGAAATTTGAAACAGACCCTCATCGAGCCCGCTTCAAAGCAAAGCAAATCCTCTACTACCAAATGCGAAATCGCTTTCGACCAAGCTTTATCGTCGACATCAGCGGTCACTTCGACAAAAAGCTCAAGGCCATTCGCTGCTATAGCAGCCAGTTCCAACGCAACGCGAAGACCCTCCCCACCCTTCTCAATTCCTCCAAAGCCCTCGATCATGTCGAGC
>JARGOJ010001063.1:0-2734 GCA_029210225.1 Planctomycetota bacterium | reverse complement strand
TTGGGCTTCACCGACCCCATCGCACATTTTCGCGAGAACCCCTCATCAGAAGCAGAGTTCTTCGAAGATGAACTTTAGTTCATTTGCATTCGAACAGCTCTGCGAGGGCTCTCACCGACGACGGCGCAGGCACCCGATGGATTCGCGCTTCGTTGAAGCTCTCTGGGATATTCCACTCGCCGCTGTCGTCGACGAGAAGTCCCGAATAGTCAGCTGTTGAGGCTTGGCTGTAAGAGGGCACAGCGGCCCATTCGACCTCACGCCCGGTCAAAGTTCTGAGCTGCGCTCGGAACCTCTCATCAAAGCCCATAGTCCCCAGCGGGTCCTCACTGCACGCCTCAGCGAAGTGCCCCCGCTGGAGCAGACCGAAGTCGAGCTGCTGCCGCTTCCCCAAACCCTGAATGTCGTTTTCATCCATTAAAGCTTGGCCGCAGAGCGTTGGCTGCTCGTCGCCACAAGCCGGAGACAGGAAGTAGGTCGCGGCCATCTCAAAGGCGTCGAGGCAAGGTAGAACTGTCTCCATGTCTTGCTTGAAGCCACCATCTAAAGTGATAACGACCGATCTCTGGGCCAGCGTCTTCTCTCCAAGCTGGCTCACAGCACCCGCGAGGCTTAGGACCGGAATGTATCGCTTAAGCCATTGTAATTGGCCCACGAAGACCTCAAAGGGCAGGTTGAGGGAGTGCTTGCTGTTGTTTGCAATCGCCGGATAAGCCAAAACCAGAACCCCGTTTTTTTTTGTGCCCAGCCCAGGATCATCAGCCCACAAGGAAGGAAGCGCTGCTCCCCGATACCGGGGCATCTTTAGCAAGACCTGCTCTCTCTTCTTTCTATAAATCGTCTCGGCGACTAGATTGCGACGATAGGTCTTTGTTTCCGTCGCGAGCTGAGGCACGAAGTTTCGCTGACCTGACGCAAAGGCCAGCACAGTCCGAGCGTAGAACTCAACGCCGCGCATAACGGTTTTGAGGAGCAAGCTCTCCAAGGTGTCGCAGTCTTCAATCGCGAGCCTGGACCGGGCTAAAATAGCTCCCGCATCGACCTTCGCGACGGCCTTATGAATCGTGATCTGCACCGCGTCCAGACCCTCTAGTAGCTCCCAATAGCCAAGGGCTCCCCCGCCACGGAACTTCTCGGCGTCCCGAGCATGAAAGTTCAGGGTCCCAAAGCGAGGCTCGGAGATGATCCCTTCCTTGAGAATGCGGCATCCAAAGAGTAAACCGAGATCTGGAGCGAGCGTGGCGACAGCCTCTCGTGCATCCTCGGAGTTGAGGTCCAATTCAAAATAGGGAATACCCATATCCCGACATTCTTCGCTGTAGTCAAAAGGCCCCTCAGTATCAGGAAGCTCCGTTTGTTGCGCCGCTAGATACTCCTGGTAGGTCTCTTCTCCATACTTCTTAATGAAAGACTTTGCGCTCTTCGCCTTCTTCGCTGGCGCCTTGTCGATGAAGAGTCCTTTGATCTCGATCTTGGGATGGTCTAACAAGCGCTTGCAAAGAACGATGCGCAGCCAACGCAGGGGATAACGACGTGTCATACTCTCCGCGGCGAAGAGGACGATAGATAGGGGGGCAGCGCTCATGTTTGCCTTCTACTTCAGCAGGAATTTGAGGGTGTTGTTTGCTTGTCCGAGGCGGCCAGCCAAGATTTGAGCAATATAGCAATGGAAGGTCGTAGCCAGCAGCGGGTCTTCTCGCTGAATTTGATTGAGGGATTCTCGGCTTAGAACAAAGAGAGTCGTTGCCTCGACGGCGGTTAGGGTCGCGGATCGAGGAGCCTTGGTGTAGAGCCCCATCTCGCCAATAATCGCTCCCGAGCCCAAGCTACGAAGGCGCTCTTCCAGGCCATCGAGGTCGAGCACCGAAGCCGCCACTTGACCATGTTCAATGAAAAACAGTGAGTCGCTTGGAGCCCCTTCTTTACAAAGGACCTCTCCCTCCGCAAGCTCTCGCTTCTCCAACTTTTCACGAAAGCGTTCGATCTCCTCTTTGGTGAATATCTCCGCGAGCACGGTCGCAAAGGAGCGCTCGACCAGGGGACTTCGCCGTTCGGACAAGAGTTTGTCTTCGCACCACTCAAGGCAGTGATCGAGATGGGGCGCCGCCCCGAGCTGCTCAATGGTGGCTTGTCGGAGGTCGTTGCTGTCCAGGATTCGGGCGACGGAGTCAGGAACATCGGCGAAGAGCAAGTGGGAGCCCTTAGTCGTTGAAAGCTGGATCATTTGGCGGAAGCTAGCGACTGCGGAGGAGTCGATGCCAGTGATGGCGCGGAAATCAAAGATGACAAAGCGGATTTCGGGGCCGCTCTCCTTCTCAAAGAGATGTCGATATTGTTCGAGTAGGTTGTTCGCGGTCCCAAAGAAGACAAAGCCTTGTAACTTAAAGACTTGGATGTGCTGGCCCAGTTTATCGAGGATGGCGGATTCTTCCGGCGGACGCTCGCGATTACTGCGCAGCAGCGCTCCACTAAACTCAAGCTTCACCACCTTGGTTCGGCTGTAGTTGATAATGAAGATCACCATAGCCACGAGCAAGCCAGCGCTGACTCCTTGAATGAATCCTAGGAAAGCAATGAGAATCCAAATAGCGATGAGAAGTAAGTAGTCGACGAGGCTGAGTCGTGACTTTGCATCCCAAACCCATTCCCTCATAAAGGCCATGCCGAGGAAGAGCAGCAAGCCGCCGAGCACCATGACCGGGAAATAGTCGAGCAGCGGAATACCCCAGAGCAG
>JARGOJ010001062.1 GCA_029210225.1 Planctomycetota bacterium | reverse complement strand
AGCGAGTTGCCAGCCCTGAGCGCGGGTCAAGGGGAATCGGGGATAGGGGCGTAAGCCCCTAGTCTCCCGGAATAAATAGCTGTCCAGTATTCTCAAGTTTTCCGACCCCCACTAAAGGGAGAGTAGGAATCCACAGTCTGCCCGGGATAAACTTGATTTTAGAGCGCAGCCAACTCCGCGATGCGCGCTTCCAGAGCAGAGATGCGCTGACTCAACTCGCGAGTTTCTTTGTTGGTGGGGCGCCCCATGCGGGCCAGACACCAATCCATGAGCTTTTCGCGAATACTGCTATGAGCTGTTTTGGTCGCCTCTTTAGAACTTGAGTTCTCGTTGCGGTGTTGAGTGACGAGCTGAGTGATGAATTGACGTCCCTCAGATTCGGCGAGCTCGCCGCGCTCGATGAGCTGCTTGGCCCAACCTTCAAATCCCTCTTGGATCACTGATAGAGCGCCAACCCAGGCAAGGACACTCTGACGGAGGGCTCCAACTACAGCCAGGGGCTTCTCGCGGGATTTCAAACCTAACATTCTATTTCCTCCATCAAACAACAACGAGCAGACTTAACGCTTTACAAAGATAGCTTATAACGCGTTGCGTCAAGTGACAAGATTGAAAAGGAGAAATCTCTTTGAGCTCCTTTGGATTTACTCAATCTTTGGTAAGAGGCCTGTGTCGTTCACCCCCAAGAGATTGCCGGCCCAGAGTCGCAACTTTTCCGCGAATTTGGAGTCGCTCGATTCGACCTTTGAGGCGAGTTGACGAAAGAACAAAGCCTCTCGGAGGGGGTCCCAATGATCGGAAAAGGGGCCATGTAACTTGGGAATCTCACGAGCCAGGCTGGGGCTCGCGAGTTTTAGATTGGGGTTGAGTGTCTTGAGGATTGCTCGGCTGACGAGGTCGTTGGGATTGACCTGCACTGCCTTTGTTAGCAATGTCTCTGCGGTTTCTAGCCCATTCTGATTGAACTCAATTTTCCCAGATAAGCGAAGCAATCGAGCGCTGCTGTTGCGTTCTGGATAACTTAAAGAGAGTGAGAGACCCGTGGCTTTCTCACTCCTTATGATCTCAAGTTCTCGAAGCTCAGCGTTGAGGTTCTGCTTGATGTAGGGGTCGCCTTGTCTTTCCTCTGTGTAGCGCTTCATCAGATCTTTCAGCTTCTCAAAGGCATTCGACCTCGTGCTGGTGGCACGAATCAGATGAAGCTCAAGCATCTCTCGCTCAAATATTTGGGCGCCGCTCAAGGTCCCAGGGTTTTTGGTCAGGGCCTCCAGGTCGTCGCGAGCGCCGCGCTCATTCCCGGATAGGTATCTCATTCGGGCACGAAACAATTGAACGGGGCTGTTCTTAGGGTCTAAGTTGATGGCTTCATCAAGGTCGCTAAGGATTGCCTTAAGGTCTGCCAATTCCATAGACGAAGCTTGAACGCCAAGCCTTGCTTGAGCTCGGTAAGCATGATCTGTCGCGAGGGGAGAGGGCTCTTTGAGAAGGACCTTGTTGAAAATCTGAAGCGCCTTCTCAAATTCATGCTCTCTGATCGCGAGTAATCCTGTTAGACGTTCACCTTGGGTTAAACTCTTTGCATCGAAGCCTAGTTCCCGAAGGGACTCACGGGCCTTCTTCCATTGTTCGCTCTCGACTTCGAGACGGACGATCAGCGCCAGAGCCTCCTGGCGCTCAGGCCAATCTTGCCCCCGAGAGTTTCGCCGAACGTTTCGCAAGGTGATAAGAGCGCTCTGATTTTCACCAATTGCGAGGCGCGCTTTCGCGAGGTAATACTGGGTGGCATGTCGAGAAAGCCTTGGACTCCGGTCATTCTCCTCGAAAATTTTGTCGAAGTTTTCAAAGTCTTGGAGCGCAAAGCGTGGACGATTGAGCTTGAGTAATGCCTGGCCTCGTCCGAAGAGCGCGAGCAGCGCCTCCTGTCGAGTCGCGATTGGGCCAGTCTCCCGACCTGGTTGACTCTCGCCAGATTCGGAGTGGCTCTCATAAATCGTCTGAAACAGTCGCAGAGCTTTCTCGGTGTTGCCTTGTTTGAGGAGCAATTGAGCGGAGAGCAGCTGCCCAGAAATGGGGAAGTAAGGATCCTTGAGCAAGGGTTCTAAGAGCTTCGGAGCTTCGGCTAGGTCAGCGGGGGTGCCCCGATCTGCGAGTAATTCGGCGAGTTGAATGCGGGCTAATTGATCAAGCCGACGTTGTTGTTCTCTCGCCTTAACAACATTGCCCTCCTTCTTGGCGATCAACGATGAGACCTCGGAGAGTTTAGTCAGGGTGTTTTGTAGGAAACCAATGGCCTTCTCTGGGCGGTTGCTACGGACAGCTTGGGCTTCATTCCAAGCCTCCGTTATCTCATCAAATCCCTTCTTGATATCTCCTTGGATTTTCTCCTGATTACTGACAAAAGATTGAGAGCGGAGGACCAAGTCGGGGTCGGCGCTTTCCTTCAAGGAGAAGATGATCAAGGCCGTGAGGACCACGAGGACAATTGCAATGACGAGAGACAAGATAATCAGCGTTGGAGTTCGAGTCAGGTCGGCCTTGAAGCGATCATCGAGGCTGATGCTCATTGTGCCGGAGGGTTTGAAAACGGGGAGAGATTCGCCTCGAAGCCACTTCTCAAGGTCGAGGGCGAAGTCTTCCGCTGTTGGATAACGCCGCTTCGGTTGTTTCTCCAAGGCCTTCAGACAAATGCCCTCCAACTCCCGAGGCACATTGACATCAATAGCAGAGGGAGCCGTTGGGGGTTCTTTGAGGAGCTTTTGCTGGAGCTCGTTGAGGTTGCGGGCGGGGAAGGGGAGCTTGTCCGTGAGGATCTGGTAGAGAATGACTCCGAGGGCGAAGACGTCCGTGCGGCGATCGATTTTTCCGATCTTGGAGTTAATCTGCTCCGGCGCCATATAAAGCGGAGTGCCGATGATATCGCCATCGTTTGAGAGGGACGACTGGCCTAAGTCACGGGCCAATCCAAAGTCGGTGAGCTTGGCGCGTCCGTCTTTGGTGATAAGAATGTTCTGAGGCTTCATATCTCGGTGAATGAGCCCGTTGTCATGAGCATAGTCC
>JARGOJ010000048.1:17063-18806 GCA_029210225.1 Planctomycetota bacterium | reverse complement strand
CACACTTTGTCACTGAGCAAAATGTCCAAATTAAAAGCCTCTGCCAGGGCTTCGGCGTTCCTCATAGGGCGATCCAGGACCTCTCCGCTTTGGATCACGCTCTCCAAGAGCCCCGGGACGGACTTCGTGTCATTGAAGCGGTGGTGAATCGCGATCACAACCTCGCCATGCACAAGAGCATCCACGGGAAGGTCGACGACTTTCTGACCGTTGAGCGCGGTGAAAGAGAGCTGTCATGTCCGTGAATAGCCCAAGCCTCGCTCAAGCCCGGCCCTCGGCCTTCATTGTCTGGCTCTCTGCCATTCGTCCGCAAACACTGACGGCGAGTTTAGCTCCCGTCGCGGTCGGAACAGCGCTCGCTCTTCAAGATGGAAAAGTGAACTGGCTTATTGCCATCACTGCGCTTCTTGGCGCCATCATGATTCAGATTGGCACAAACTTCTTCAATGATTACTCCGACTTCAAAAAAGGCGCGGATACCGAAGATCGTCTTGGGCCCGCTCGCGCCACTCAAAAAGGTTGGGTGACCCCGAAGCAAATGCTTGTCGCGACCGTAGTCGCCTTTGTCCTCGCGGGAGGGATCGGACTGTTCTTGAGCGCCGTCGGAGGCTGGCCGATCCTTTTGATTGGCGTCTTCGGAATCCTCTCCGGTCTCGCGTACACCGGAGGTCCCTATCCCCTCGCGTACGTCGGTCTTGGAGATCTCTTTGTGATGCTGTTCTTCGGCAACGCGGCGGTCTGCGGGACTTACTTTGCTCAAACCGGAGAGGTGACTTTGGCCTCCGTGCTCGCGTCCTTCGCCGTTGGAGCCTTCGCCACCGCGATTTTAGTGGTCAATAACCTAAGAGATCGAAACACCGACCTTGTCGCGAATAAAAGAACTTTAGCCGTTCGCTTTGGCGCGAGCTTCGCTCGCCTAGAATATGCGATCATGGTCTTTGGCCCATATGTCATTGTTGTGCTTGTCTCGCAACTTGACATTGGCCATACCGGTTGGCTTCTGCCTTTACTCACTCTGCCACTTGCCCTTTATGAATTCAAATCCGTTCTGGTCAAAGATGGCGCGGCTTTAAATGCTCATTTAGGGGGAGCAGCTCGCTTAGGAGTTCTGTTCTCTCTATTGCTCGCGGGGGGCATTGCACTGTGACGCAAATTCAATCCTTCACATTTCATCCCTATCGTTTCCCTCTCAAAGAACCCCTCATCGGCGGCCATGGGCGCGTCACGGAGCGCTCGGGTTGGGTTATTGCAGCCCACTCTAAAACCCACACAGGGTTCGGCGATATTGCTCCCTGGCCCGGTTTCGGAGCGGGAATAGACAAGGTCACGGAGGCCATTCATTCCTTCGAGAGTGGCCCCTTCATCAACAAAGTCTATACCAGCGCGAGCGACATTGGGGCGAACTTCAACTTCAAAGACCTCCCCTCGGAGTTTGTCCACGGTCTTGAGTGCGCAATGTTAGATGCCTTGGCTCGAGAGTTCCGACAGCCACTCGCTCAGGTGCTCGACCCCTGGGCCAAAGGACAAGTTCGCAGCCATCGCTTAGTCAGCGATGGTGACAGCGCCGCTGAGGCTTTGTCCCTGGGATTCTCCTGCCTCAAGATAAAAGTCGCGGGCTTGACCCTCGACAGGGACTTAGAGCGGGTCAAAGCCATCCGCGAGCGCATCGGAATGGACGCCTCCATTCGTATTGATGCAAACGCTGGCTGGGACTTGGAAACGGCCGGGAAAGCCTTTACTGCC
>JARGOJ010000048.1:15335-16982 GCA_029210225.1 Planctomycetota bacterium | reverse complement strand
AGTGGATTGAACAGCCTCTCAAAGCGACCGACCTTGAGGGCCACAGGAAGCTCCGCGAGAACTATTCGATTCCCGTTGCCTTGGATGAGAGCTTGGCTCACTTCAGCATCGCTGACGTCGTTGAGGGAAAAGCCGCCGATGCCGTTGTGATCAAGCCCATGTTTTGTGGTGGCCTACTCGCAGCACGGAACATGATTCTCGAAGCCAGGAAAGCTGGTCTCATAACCATCCTCACAAACGCCTTGGAATCGGCTGTCGGTCGTCAAGCAGCGCTGCATTTAGCTGCATCATTACCCATCCAATTGCCCGCCTGCGGCTTCAGCGACGTCTTAGCAAAAGACTGGGTTGATATCGCGACCAGGCCTCTGAGGCGCGTTGATACGAAGAAATTTGGCTTGGGTTTTGACCCGAGCGAGCAATTTGAAGCCATGACGAGGAAGTGTCAGTAGCAATGAGCCTCCCGAATCCAATACTCAGCACGGCCCTCGCACGTCCGGAACACCCTGTTCTGGTGAGCACTGAGGGTTCGTTGACGGCAAGCAACATGCTCTCTGAAGTCAAACGACGTGCGGCTTGGTATCGGTCTCAGGGAGTTCAAGCGAAAGAGACTGTTGCCCTCGGCGGCCTTCAAAACCAAAACTGGATCCTCAGCTTCCACGCCCTCGCCTGGCTCGGAGCGACCGTCGCCCCCCTGTCCCCCGATTCTCAGAAGCTCCGCCAACTCCCAAAGCTGCGACAGCGCCTCGGCGCCAAGTGGTTGCTCTGGCTTGACCCTGAGAATCCTGAATCGGATTCCTTGCTTCCCATGCCCGAGGACGCGCCCTTTGAAGATGTGGAAGAGCGTTTCTGGCCTCTGTCAGAGCGTCGACTCTTGCTGCTCAGCTCTGGAAGCACAGGCGTTCCAAAGGTCATAGAAATCACGACTGAACAGCTGATGCTGAGCGCGTTTTCATCGAACATTCGCCTTGGCCACGCCCTGCACGATCGTTGGCTTGCTTGCCTTCCACTTCATCATGTCGGAGGCCTCTCAATACTATTCCGTTGCGCCTGGAACGCGACCACCGTTGAGTTTCACAGCACTTTTGATCCCCAGGCTGTTCTTAGCGCCCTCAAGAGCGAAGCGACCCTCATCTCTATGGTTCCGGTCATGTTAAAGCGCGTTCTCTCGCTCTTAAGCCCCGAAGAGTCTTTCCCGGCAACAGTCCGCGCTGTTCTTTTGGGAGGAAGCTCGTGCCCAGAGGAATTGTTGGAGAGATGTCGTGTTAAAGGCGTGCCCGTCTCCGTGACTTGGGGCATGACCGAGACCGCTTCGCAAATTGCCACTCGTTTTCCCGGCGATACGAGCCCCAGCGCAGGAGCCGGGCCCGTTTTGCCATTTGCAAGAGTGGATTCTCAAAACTCCAAACTCAGAATTCGTGGTCCACTCGCTCCCGACGGCGCGCTTCTAAGCCAAGACATAGGGAAATTAGACTCTAGAGGCCGGGTTCATGTTTCAGGGCGCGCCGACGACATCATTGTTTCCGGCGGCGAGAACATCTCTCTAAAGGAGATTGAGGAAGTTCTTGAAAAGCACCCATCCATTGCTAAGGCTGTCGTTATAGGGATCCCAGACGAAGAATGGGGCCAAAGACCCGCCGCTTTTTATAA
>JARGOJ010000048.1:3589-15290 GCA_029210225.1 Planctomycetota bacterium | reverse complement strand
TGCGAAGAACTAAGCACAGAGCTGGTGAAAGAGTGGTGCCGGGGTTACCTGGCAGGCTTTAAGCTTCCTCTACTTGTGACCTGTTTATCGGAATTTCCTCGAAGCGCTCTAGGCAAAGTCCAAAGAGCTAAACTCCGAGAGATGCTCCCTAAACCTTGCCAACTGCCTAAGTCCTGAAAGCTTCTCGCGATCCAGGAGAGACCAATGACTGAAAAGACTCAAACAATCACAGCTATCAACAATGCCATCGCTGAGCATCCGGTGCTTGAGCCTCTGACCGAGGTTTCTTACCAAAGCGGCAACGATGAGTTAGCTGAACGCCTGATCGAACTTCGGGCTTGGCTGGGGGATGACCTCAGCGACCTCGAAGCGCTGATTGGTGATTTCACCCAGCAAGGACAAGCGGCGGACAGTCATCTCGGCTGGCAAGCGGCCTCCCACTTGTTGGAGCGTCCAGGCAAGCGGATCCGCCCCATGTGCGTTTTGCTCGCAGCCCGCCTCGGCGGACTCGAAATGACAGAGGCTGTTCGCAACGTGGCGGTGTCCTGCGAAATGGTTCACGCCGCGACCTTGCTCCACGACGACGTCATTGACGAAGGCACCGAGCGACGAGGCGCCACAGCGTCCCGAGTGGTCTACGGCAACTCCGCCAGCATCCTCGCTGGGGATCAACTCTTCGTTGAAGCCCTACGGCTTGTCGAGGAGACTGGTCACTCTACTTTGTTATCGAGCCTGCTCGGCGTTATCAGTGAAATGATCGCCGCTGAGGCTCTTCAGCTGAAGAAGCGCGGTCACTTCGATCCTGATAAGAAGGCTTACCTCGACGTGCTCCATGGCAAGACAGCAGCGCTGTTTCGCTGGGGTCTGAAAGCTGGAGGAAAACTCGCGGGCCTCCCCGCAGAGAGCCTTGAAATCCTCGGCAAAATTGGAGTCAACTTGGGCATCGCCTTCCAGTTGGTCGACGACATTATCGACCTGGAAGAAGAGTCGGTGCTCACTGGCAAGGATGCCCTGGCCGACTTGCGTCAGGGCAAAATGACCTGGCCCTTCTTGGTGGCCTGTGAAGCCGACAAGAGCATCGAGGGCGACATGAAAGACCTTGTGTCGGGAGAGAAGTCCCTCAAGGACGTTGACCTCAATCAGTTGATCCAGCGCATTCACGCCACCGGAGCCGTCGAAGCCACAAGGCGTTTTGCCAGACAGCAGGGCGATGAGGCCGACAAACTGCTCGCGAAGCTCCCCGAGGGTCGGGCTCGGGACGCCTTGAAAGTCGTCATAAAAACAGCGATTAAGCGAGCTCGTTGACCGCACCGATCACGAGTTCCTTTCGCGCCTTTCGCAGCTCCCCTGCTTTCCATTCCTTTCGATTTCGGAGGAAAAAACAATCATGTGGATCACAGTCAAAAAGGACGCGGATCTCTCGGACGTGAAAGCGTCTTTGACAGAGCTGGGAGTTTGGACCCAAAGCCTTCAGCAAGAAGGCGGCCCCGGCCGCTCTCTAGCCATTCTTCCGCACTCCGCCGCCGTCAGCTCCGAACGCATACTCAAGATCCCTGGCATTGATCAGCTCTTCGCCGCAGAGAGTCGTATGCCCAAAGTGGACGCTCAGTCGGGGCAGATTCTCCAGGAAGAAAACTGGACCTTGGGCCAAGCGCCCATTCTTATGGCCGGCCCCTGTGGCGTTGAGTCTGAACAACAAATTCACCAGGCCGCCGAGCTGGTCGCAAACGCTGGCGCGACCTTTTTACGAGGCGGCGCCTTCAAACCTCGGTCGTCTCCCTACTCTTTTTGTGGCTTCGGCCAGGAGGCCCTCGTTTGGCTCCGAGAAGCCGCAGACAGCCATGATCTCAAGGTCGTCACAGAGCTTCTCAGTGAGCAGAACGTTGATCAGGTCGCGAAATACACCGACTTGATTCAAATTGGCTCTCGCAATATGCAGAACTTCGCGTTGCTCAAAGCCGCCGGACAAACAGGCGTCCCCGTTCTACTCAAGCGCGGCATGGCCGCGACCGTTGAAGACTGGATGCTCTCCGGGGAACATTTGCTCGCCGCTGGCTCAAGGCACGTGGTCTTTTGCGAGCGAGGCATTCAGAGCTACGACCAGCCATTTAGGAACCTGCTCGACCTAAGCGCCGTCGCCCTTCTCAAACATGTCCATAAACAACTTGTGATTGTCGATCCTTCTCACGGCGCTGGACGCAAAGATTTAATCTTGCCCTTGTCTAAAGCGGCCCTCGCGGTGGGCGCTGACGGTCTCTTAGTTGAAGCGCACCCAAACCCCGGGCAAGCGCGCAGCGATGGCCCTCAAGCTCTTCAAGAAGAGGACCTCAATCGCCTTGGGACGCTCTTTGAACAGTCCGAAAAACGGGCCCCAACCCTTTGTTTGAAAGACTGAGGATAGTTATGACTTCAACAAACGCTCGCGACGGCAGCGGAACCATGTTCGATCGAATCGCCAAGCGCTACGATATGCTCAATCGCATTATCAGCCTCGGCCTCGATCAGGGTTGGCGCAAGAAGCTTGTCAAGACCGAAACGGCTCAAGTTCTCGATGTCGCCACGGGTACAGCCGATGTGGCGTTGGCTATTGTCAACCAAATCAAGGGTTCCAAAGTTGTCGGCCTCGACCCTAGCAAGCAAATGCTCGCGGTCGGTGAAGAAAAAGTCAAAGCCGCAAAGCTCGACGATCGCATTGAATTAGTGGTCGGAGACGCTCAGGAGATGGCCCTCGAAGATGACCGCTTTGATGCGAGCTGTATTAGCTTTGGAATTCGCAATGTCCCAGACCGCCTCAAGGGTTTGAAAGAGATGGCGCGGACGACAAAGCCTGGCGGTCGGGTTGTCGTCTTAGAATTGGCTGAACCGCGCAAGGGCCTCTTAGCTCCGTTTGCGCGCTTTCACATTCACCATGTCGTGCCTCGTATCGGCGCCTGGCTCTCTGGGGATCACGAGTATCACTACCTTCAGAAGTCCATCGCCGCTTTTCCTCCCAATGAAGAGTTCGCTAAAATCATGGAAGAAGCAGGACTGAAAGAGGTTCAATTCACACCCCTTAATTTCGGGACGGTGACCCTCTATCACGGCACGGTCTGAAATCAATGTCCATCCCGCGAATACAATGGGCCCATCAATAGACGCAGAGCAATGAAGCGCTATGGTCGACTACCAATCTGTTTATAGGAATAACGCTCGGGCTTACGACGTGATGGTTCGCGCCGAAGACTGCGATGGGGCGCTGGAAAAAGCTCTCAAACAATTCTTGCCAAAAGCCGGATTAACGGCTCTTGAGGTCGGAATCGGTACTGGTCGCCTCACTGAGTTGCTCATTCGCAATCACTGCAATGTTCGTGGCTTTGAACAAGCTCCCGAGATGTTAGAGATCGCCAAAGAGAGATTAGGGCGCATTGACGGAGGAAACTGGGAGATCGAAACCGGGGATGCGAGAGATCTTCCTCTCGTAGACTTCACCGCCGACCTCGCGGTCTCTGCTTGGGTGCTTGGTCATATGACAGAGTGGGATGGGAATCACTGGCGCCAATCAGTCGACCTGGCCATCTCAGAAATGCAGCGCGTCGTTCCCCGTGGCCCTATTATCATTTTCGAAACGCTGGGGACCGGGGCAAAGCAAGCCGGCGCCCCGAATGCGGCCCTCGCGCAATACTACGAGCACTTGGAAGGGCACTATGGCTTTGTCAAACAGGTGCTCCGCACTGATTATCAATTCAAGAACGTAGAGCAGGCCGCTGAATCCACGCGCTTCTTCTTTGGGGACGACTTCGCTGAAAAGGTCCTAGAGAATGCTTGGGCTCGCATTCCAGAGTTCACAGGTATGTGGGTCTTAGCGAAGCCATAAATAATTGTTTGAGTTCTTTTCTTGGAATCTGCATAAACTGATTCCGAGACCTCTCGACGGCCAAAAAAGTGAACACCATGGGTCTTGTCACAATCCACTGTGTTAAAATCCCGCGATCACGAACCTTATTGGGGAGATTGCTTTTCCATGGCTTCAGGTAAGAAGACCGTTGTCGCCGCGCTTATCGGCAATACGTTTATTGGTATCTGCAAATTTATTGCTTTTGGCTTCTCCGGCTCCGGGGCCATGCTCAGTGAAGCGATTCACTCGGTCGCCGACGTGACCAATCAGGCGCTCTTGTTGCTTGGTATTAAGCGCTCCGAAGCCGACGCCAACAACAAACACATTTATGGATACGGCGCAGAAAAGTTCTTTTGGGCACTGATCTCCGCTGTTGGGATCTTCTTCCTCGGTTGTGGTGTCACGATCTATCACGGCATCCACACCATCATGGACGGGCACATTGCTCACACGGGCCCCTGGGACTACGGCATCCTCACATTATCCCTCGTCGTCGAGGGCTGGACACTCTGGGTCGCTATCAAAGGAATCAACCTGGACCGCGGTGATGTACCGTTCATGAAGTTCCTCCGAGAGTCCGCCGACCCAACTCCCATCGCAGTTCTCCTCGAAGACGCCGCCGCCTGTCTCGGACTGATCATCGCGCTGGCTGGTATCTTCGCCGCCCAATACCTCAATATCGCCGCCGCTGATGGTATCGCCTCTATCACTATTGGTGTCTTGCTCGGCTTCGTTGCGATCTTCCTGGTTTACAAGAACCACGGCCTCATCATTGGTATATCCGTCAACCAAGACGTTGAGGATCGGGTCGTTAATTACTTAAATGCTCGGAACTCCGTGGGAAAAATCCTCGACTTCAAAAGTCGGGTCCTCACCTCCAAAGACTACCGAATAAAGATGGAGGTCGAGTTTCACGGCGAGGTCCTCGCCGACAGGTTGCTCAAAAACGTCGACTTGAAGAAAGTATTCGAAGAGCTTAATGACGAAAAGGCGCTCCGGGTTTACCTTCGGGACTTCTCCGACAAGATCGTTGACGAGCTTGGTAATGAGATTGACCGCCTCGAAGAAGGTATTCGAAAAGCCGTGCCTGAGGCAAAACACATTGACATCGAGGCCGACTGACTCTTCATACAAAGCTCCAAGCCTTCGGTCCGCCACCCCGGCCGTATTGAAGTATTTTTTCGCTCTGCTCGGACTGCTACTCCTCGGAGGCTGCGAGAAATCCGCGGAGCTAAGCCAGGGTCAATTCACCCTGTCTATCCGCACCCTGGAACAAGGCCCCCAAGTCGCTCGCCATGGACGCCATGTCCCTATCATTGTCGAGTTTAAGAACAGCAGCCAGAAGACTATCAATGGCCAACTCAAGGCGTTTCGCGGGAAGCAAGCGGGGAGCGCGTTAGCCAAGAACAACCTCTTTCACGAACGATCAGTCTCTATCCCACCAGGGCGACGCCTCGAAACGGTTCACTACTTTGTCCAAGACACCGATATAGGCGGCGAGGTCGTCGTCATCTTCGACCCCGATCCAAAGCTGCGAGACACCCTTCCTCAACCCAAGCCCCTCTATCACAAACTAGCCCTGGTTTCTAGCGGTCTGACGGCGCTAACTCTGTCCGACGGGGATGACCCACGTCCACTCCTCTCCCAAACCCGCTTCCCAAGCATTGAAGGATTGCAGAGCCTACGCTGTGCCTCCGCGAACCTCTCCTATCTGCCAAGCGCTGCGCTGTCCTACAACGCCTACGACGTCATCGTGATCAATGATTGCGACTTGAGCGTTGTCAACGGCCCGAAGCGCGATGCTCTGCGTCATTGGGTGCAGGGCGGAGGATGGTTGATCGTCGCGCCTGGACTTCAGCAGGGGCAGCTGGAGCGGTCTAAACTGGGGGAGCTATTGCCCATTGAAGGCGACCTCGATCCGGCGACCAGCCAAGAGTCACTCAATGCGCTGCGCTCCCTTGTTGGAGGGAGAAACCCTGGGGTCAGCGTCGTGCATCATTATCGCCCCTCTCCCAGAGCCCGAGTCCTTTGCCAAACGAGCACGGGCTATCCTCTGATACTGACAAAGGACCAGGGTTTGGGACGAGTGACCGTGTGCAGTTTCCCCCTCACGGCCCCTGCGATAAACTCTTGGCCGAGTCGTCGAACGCTTATCACTCGATTACTTCCAGGCCCGATAACTCCCCCTATTCAGACCACAGCAGCTCCTCCAATTGATGAATTATTACTGAATGGATCCAGCGCGCTCGCCCCCTTGAGCCCCCCAAGTATTGCTTGGCTCGGCCCCCTTCTCTTACTTTATGCCCTCTTTGTTGCCCCGCTTAGCTTTGTAGTGGCGAGACGGAAACGCTCCCCTGGGCTCTTCTTTGCGATCTCTCTCGGCCTCATTGCCCTGACCGTAATCTTGCTGCTGGGTTTAACCTGGGCGACCAAGGGTAGCGGGTCGTTAACAACCCGAATCTCTATCGTGGAGTTGTCCTCAAACAAAGCATCGGGGCGCTGGAAGAACGCTCAAGTTCACAGTCAAATTGGCGTCTTTCAATCTCAGGCCGAGATACTAGATATCAGGCCCTCTCCCGATGCCATCGCGACGCCGCTCACGCGAAAATCGAACAAGCAAGATTGCCGAGTTCTAGAGGATGAAGACGGATTCTCAAACTTGAAGCAGGTGAAGCTCTCAACGTGGTCCTTCCGGCGTTTTCAGGAGAAGCGGGGCGCGGTCTTTGGCCCTATCGAGCATAAGCTGACTATCGACCAAGACTACATCGTTGGCACAATCACGAACAAAAGCGGGACCGACATTGAGGACACAATTCTCATTGTGAAGGGACAGGTGGCCGCCCTCGGCACCTTGAAGAAGGGGCAAACTCAGAAGATCAAAGCTCCGCTGTTCCCGGCAAAGCTCAATCACAAGAAAACTCTGCAACCTTTCCTCGACCGCCTGCTCCAGAAGATTGAGCCCTATCATGCTTATTATCCAGAGGTGTCCTTCGAGAAGGTCCCCGCCCGCGAACGAGCCTTCGCGTCTTTTCAGCGTAAGGCGCTCATGCTCAGAGACCCAACCGGGGAGCTCCCCGCGCTCGTGGTTGGGTTCTGGAATAAGGACCCGAGCCAGTTCGCTAGTCGTCGTTCGGCGTCGATCCAACTAAGTAAGACCATCGTCACTAGTGCGCTGTCGCTGCCCTGTCCGAGTGGCCGAATGAAGCTCGTTGCGCTCCCTGGCTTCGTCGATTCCCGCGCCGTGGTGGAGTGTAGTCGGGCCTTCCAAACAGCGCATAACTTAGAATCGTCCCTCCAAATAACGGGAAAAGGGAGGCTGCGTTACAGCTTTGAAGTCCCCATTCCTCCCGGGAAGAGCTTTCGCCCCAGCAAGCTCTTTTTTGAGGTGTTGATCGTCAAAGACCTCACAGCGGAGATCCTCAAGGACAACGGAGTGGTTGTTGAGGCTTATGATTTTGTCAGCGGGAACTACAACAAATTGAATTCGAGCGCGGAAGGCTCTCGTTTAGCGGTCAATCCTGAGCGCTACTTTGACCGTCGAAGCGGCCGAACCTACCTCCGCATTCAAAACAACACTCCGGAGACAATCAGTATTGACGGCGTCTATCTCCACATCGCCGGACAATACGAAAAATAAGTTAAACTAGAGGCTAAGACAGCCGATGAACTCGCGTAAGGGCGACGTTCAAACCCCCTGTAAAAATGGACGATGAGTATGGCGGATGAGTCAAAGAGTATTGGCGCGAGAAAGACCGGGGAACTGACCCCGAAAGTTCTGCTTAAACTACTCAGTGACATCCGAGAGAATCGCCGAGTCGCGACATTGCTTGTTGCTCGGGGAGCCAATGAGAAGTGCTTCTACTTCACGATTGGCGCGATTCGTATGGTCACAGTGGGTCCCAACGAAGGCTTGCCGCTCTCCAACGTGCTCCTGTCCAAGCGCCTCATCACCCGAGAGGA
Source organism: Planctomycetota bacterium (assembly GCA_029210225.1). Classification (GTDB taxonomy): domain Bacteria; phylum Planctomycetota; class J058; order J058; family JARGOJ01; genus JARGOJ01. The sequence continues at coordinate 7,456 of JARGOJ010000048.1, read as the reverse complement.
ACTCGCCAAAGCCGAACAAAAACGCCGCTCGATGGAGGTCCCCCTCAAAGACGCCAACGACGAGAACAACAAGCGCATGGTGATGCCCTTGCTCGAAGATGTCCTCGGCATGGATGAAATGCTGCCTCGAAATGAGCTCCATGAATCCATCGCCCAGGTCGTTCGTTGGGAGCTTGAAGAGATTTTCTTTTGGACGGATGCCCAATACACAATCTGGTATAGCTCCCCCCCCCTCGACATCTACAAGCCCGAGATGGAAGCCCATAAGATGTCTTTTGGGGTCTACAAAATGCTCGGAGACGTTGAAGCCGAAGTGGGCGCCTGGGACCAAAAAACCACCCGATTAGTCGTCGGGAGCAACCTCGCTCACTTGAGCTCCCGGGGTCCGGATCCATCTCAAATGTCTCCCGGGGCTCAAGTCATGCTGAGGGCCGCTCAAGCTCCTTCTCCCACAGTGCTAGACCTGCTCCGGTCAACCAGACACATTGGCGCAATGCCCTTTCAAGCCATTGAATCGCTGTCTCAATTGTTAGACATGGGCGCCCTCGATATCGCGGTCCCAAAAGCCAACTTCGTGAAGCCTGAAAATGAATTGAGGACCGAGGCCGGAGCCATTGAAGATTGGCTCCAAAACCTCCTCGATGGCCTCGCCGCCAACAAAGAACTCGCCAATATTTACGAGAAATTGAATGAGCCCGAGAAAAGTATTGAATTCCGCCGAGAGATTGCGGAACGATTGATCGATGAGGGTGCCTACGACAATGCTCTCGGTGAACTGCAGCACATCATTGGCATTTCGGAACGAGACTTCCCCGCCTATGAGCGAATTATCGAACTCTTTGAGCAATTGAAGCGAAAGCCAGAGCTCACCGATGTGTCCCGCAAATACGCGGAGGTCCTGTCTTTCAATAAGCTCTTCAACCGCGCTCGAAGAATGTGGCAGTATTTTCTAAACATCGTCCCCGAAGACATTGCAGCGCGCCGACAGCTCGCCGAAGCTCACTTGCAGGTCAATGACCAAATCGCGGCCCAACAAGAGCTCATGAACATTGTTCAGATCGCCGAACGCCGGGGAGACAAGGCTGAGATTCAGGAAGCCCTGAAAGATGTCCTTCGAATCGCTCCAGAGAACGAACAGGCCATCGACCGCTACAAAAATGTCGTTGGATTCCAAAGCGCCGTCTTCGCCCGTCGTCTGATTATAGGCGTGGCGAGCGTCTTGATTCTCGTCGCCATGGTCCTAGGTTTTCAAATCAACATTGATTCGCGGAAGTTCCTCAAAGCTCGTGAGAGCGCGCTCAACTTGTCTGATAAACAGGAATTCAAAGAAGCTCATGAAATGCTCAGCAGCTTCACAGAAAGCCAATCTGGAGTCATGTCACAGTTCGTGACCACCGAGGCGAAGAAGACCATGCAGGTCATTCGCCAAACCTCCAAGAATCACTACTCGACCTTGAACGAAGCATACACAGGTAAAGCCGAGTGGTTGAAAGACAATCAACAGATCCCCTCGGCTGTCACAACCCTCGAAGATTTAAACGCCGAGCTTGAGAAAAGCTCACCCGATCTTTGCCCAGAGCGTGATAGTTGGATCGGCAGCATTGAGACCCAGATTCGGCTTTACGCTGACCGAATGCAATCGGCCAAGACCCAATTGAAAATCGCCAAGCGCAACATGATTGAAGGCCAATCCCGAGATGCCTTTGAAAAATACAAAGAGTTAGTCCGGTCAAATGCCTGGCTCACTGCGTTGAAGGAAGCCCAAGTTCCAATCCGTATCGTAACAGTCCCATCGGGGGCGAGGGTCTTCAGCCAGTCTCTCTCCGTCGGGACATCCCCCCTGACTCTCGAAGTTCCAATTGGAGAAGATATTGAAGTCGCCGCAGAGTTTCCCGGCTATGAACGCGCCAAGGCGAATCCAAAGAGCCGCTGGAACTGGCCGCTCAAGATCGTTTTGCAAAAGAAGAAGCTCTGGACCCTGAACACAGCCGGACCTATCACTGCAAACATTGTCCGCCAAGGGCGCTCGCTTTTCGTTGGCGACCGTGCGGGTCAATTGATGTCTGTCAAGCTTCCAAAGAACAACGAGGCCGCTGAAGTACTCTGGTCGGTCAACCTTGGTCTTGAGGGCGATGTTGAAAGCCTCAGCGCCTTAGGAAACGCTCTTGTCGCGACCTTAGGTTCAGGGCGCATCTGCTTCTTTGACGGAAAAACAGGCACGCTTGTCTTAAACGAACCCGCGAAGCTTCACCGCCCAGCCATGCTCCCGACCGGATCAAAGGGTACCTTGGTCATCTACGTTGACGAAAACGGCAAGCTCGTCGCACGTCAATTCAAGAATCAGAAGGTGCTCTGGAGCCAGGACTTTGGAACCCTCTCAAGCCCACCCATGCTTGTTGGATCGCAAGTTATTGTGGGAACAAACGACGGCAAAATACGCTTCGTCGACGGTCGCACCGGCAACCTTATTGGGAAGCCCTATCAACTGACGCGCAAGCCTGAAGCGATTCCAAACCCGGTGATTTTCAAGGTTAAGAAAGACACCCGCTACGCCTTTGTCTTGGAGAACGGCGCAGTGCTTGTCGTCTCCTTTTCAAGCTCGGGCAAAATGACGAAGCGACCTCAAAACTTAAGAGTTCCCGTGGCGCATCGAGCCGTAAGCATGGGAAATCTCCTCTACATTGCCGGCGCTGATGCCAAGGGCACCGTGATTTGCACCGACATTACCACTCGGAAGATCCTCTTTGAAACCCAGGTCGACACGGCCATTACGGGTCCTCCTATGCTTTCGAAGAAGGGTCTCTATATCCAAACTCAAGATGGTCTTCGAGCCCTATCTCCAGACTCTGGTCGTCCGCTTTGGCAATTCACGAACGATTATCCCCTCGTGGCTCCGGGAATGGCTATTGAGGGCCAGGTCATTATCAGCGACTCCAAATCTAAATTGCTGTCACTCGCTGAGTGACAGCGGCGCCCGTTTGTGTTGATAATACGAGAACGGGCAGCGCTGTGAGACGAAGCACTAAAATGACCTTAAAAATGAAAGGGGTCTGGTTTTGACTGAAAATCCCCAGCCGACCCCCACCCCTAAGAAAGCTCCAGCGCTCCCAACGAGAAAGGTGTGCATCGCTCATCCCGGTCGCCCTGTTGTCGCAGTTTGTGTTCAATGTCAGAGAGCAATCTGCCGTAGCTGTGTTCTAGGTCGCAGTCCCATATGCTCCCAACACTGCTACGACAAATATCTCCAGAGCAACCCCCTCGCGCTGGAAAACCCAAAGACGGTCCTCCTTGTCTTGATCCTGACTGTTGTCATCGCAACCCTCGTCACAGGGCTTGGGCTCTACTTTCTCGGTGTGCTATAGCAGCAAGCGCGTTCGTTTGTAGAGATCCTCTGGGAGACGCTGCTTCACGAGATCTTCGATTTGCTGAAGGCTATATTTCAGGCTGAAGTGCTTCAGCACCAAGACTTCACAATCAAATTGCTCAGCGCGCTCAGCGATATCATCAATGTGAATGTGTCCCCGTGGTCGCGCTAGTTCTCTATCATTTTTATCAACGTAAGTACATTCCAGAATGAGCATACGGCTCTTCAGCACTTCTGGATGGTCGTCAAGACTTTCGATTTGGGCATCGCCGATGTAAGTCATGAGGTTCTCGGTGATCGGGCGCTTGACCTGAACTCCAGCGCGAACTCTCTCGCCAATTTCTGGACCGGTCAACTCTCGAAACTCATCTTTCAGGACATGCTTGGTTCGGGACAGGCGAAAGCCAACAGATTTGACGGTGTGTCGAACGCCGATTACGCTGACTCCAATCCCTTTACCAATCGAGAATTGATCACCGTCTTGGACGGGCACGAAGAGATCA
>JARGOJ010000048.1:0-3579 GCA_029210225.1 Planctomycetota bacterium | reverse complement strand
GGTCGCGAACTTTGCCTTCGAGCTTGTCGTAGGCTCTGAGGACATCACGAAATGCATCACAGTGATCGGCGGGCAGGTAAACCTTCGGTCGGCTGAGTCCCATCATGTCTCGAAGCCCGATGCTGCGAAGCACGCCGAGAGAGTGATCCATGTGGACGTGGGTTAGGAGGATATGTTTGCGTCCGGCGTCCCGTTGAGAGCACTGCCCCAGGTCGAAGACCAGGTTAAGAGCCTTGATACCGATGTGCGTTCGGTATCCAGCACGTGAGCTTCCACATAGCTTGAGATCGCCCCATTGAAGGGTGATGTCTTCTTCTCTAAGTCGGGGTTCTTTGGCCATGGGATTTTCGTCCTTCGTTCATCCTATTGAATGCAGGAAGAAAGGGACTTGTTGCTAGGGGCTTGGTGTCGAGGAATCGGTCTTCGAAGAGCTTTTCGATTTGGGGGCGGCGGCGCCGGTCATTCGATCCCATAGGAAGTTGGGGATCATTTTCGCCATGGAGAGGATGGCGAAGAGGGGAAAGGGAAACTGGACTTCGCGGGAGCGTTTTTCTATGCCACGAATGATTTTCCGGCAGGCTTTTTCCACGGGGATGAGGAAAGGCATATCGAACTTATTCTTGTCAGTCATAGGCGTCTTAACAAAGCCTGGGGAGACAAGAACGACTTGAATGTTTTGATCGGCGAGTTCAACGCGCATGCCTTCCATCATGTTTGTCACGGCCGCCTTGCTTCCACCGTAGGCCGTAGAGCCGGGGAGGCCGCGATAGGCGGCGAGGGATGAGACAGGAACGATGACGCCGTGGCCACGTTTGCGAAAGCGCGGCAGTATGGCTTCGATTCCGTAGAGGACCCCGAAGACATTGATTTTGAAGATCCACTCGAAGGTGTCGGATGAGAAATTGTCGTTGGCGGGGGTTGGCTTCCCAACACCGGCGTTGAGGACAACGATGTCGAGGCCGCCAAGCTCGTCATCGGCCTTCGTGAAGCATGAGTGGACGGCTTCTTTGTCGGCGACATCGCAGACGTATATATGAGCCTTGCCGCCACGTTTTTCAACGTCAGCGGCAAGTTCTTCGAGGAGGTCCTGGCGGCGGGCCAGGAGAGCGAGTTGACATCCTCGGGCGCCCAGCTGCTTGGCGAGTTCTGCGCCAATGCCGCTGGATGCGCCAGTTATGAGGATTTTTTGGCCGTTAATCGAGGGCATTCAGCTCTCAATCAGGGCGAGCGTGAGCAAAAGAGTCTTCGGAGGCAGCTTTCACAGCGCGCTCCCAACCTTGAGGAAGGTTGTCTGAGTTCTCTTCTTTAAGTTCACCTGGTTTGAGGTATTTGAACAGCTCACCGTAGTGCTTGACCTGGAAGGGTCCGATACGACGCATCACGTGCCATGGACGAAGTTGCTCAGGACTATCAAGGCCCATGGCGCCGATAATTTCACCAACAGTCTCAAGGGTTGCGTGATGGTAGTTGTAAACGCGCTCGGTCTTGGTCTCCACGTCGATACCAACGACGAGGCGTTGATCCTGAGTGGTGATACCGACAGGGCAGGCGTTCGTATTGCACTTCACAGCTTGGATGCAGCCGAGGGCCATCATCATGCCGCGAGCGGAGTAGCAAAGGTCGGCGCCGATAGCGATCTTCGAGACGATACCGAAGGCGGTGGTGATTTTACCGCTTGCGATGATCTTAATCTTGTCGCGCACACCGTATCCAACGAGGGCATTGTGAACGAAGACGAGGCCTTCGTTGAGTGGGCAGCCAATGTAGTTGGAGAATTCAAGGGGCGCGGCGCCGGTTCCACCTTCACCACCATCAACAGCGATAAAGTCTGGAGTAATTCCGGTGACTTCCATAGCGCGGCAGATCGCGAGGAACTCGCGGCGTTTACCGACGCAGAGTTTGAATCCAACAGGCTTACCACCGGAGAGTTCGCGGAGGAGCTTGACGAATTCGAGGAGGCCTTTGGGAGTTGAGAAGGCGGAGTGAGAAGGAGGCGAGTTGACATCTTTACCGAGGGGGACGCCGCGGTATTCGGCGATTTCGGGGGTGAGCTTGGCCGCGGGGAGGATTCCACCGTGGCCTGGCTTGGCGCCTTGACTGAGTTTAATCTCAATCATTTTGACGTTATCAATTTTGGCGTTCTTGGTGAACATGGCCTCACTGAAGGTGCCGTCTTCGAATTTACGGCAGCCAAAGTAGCCTGTTCCAATTTGCCAGATCAGGTCGCCGCCTGGTTTTTTATGCCAGTCGCTGATCGATCCTTCACCGGTGTTGTGAGCAAAGTTTCCTTTTTTTGCTCCACCATTAAGAGAGAGGACTGCGCGGTTACTCAGGGCGCCGAAGCTCATAGCGGAGACATTCAGAAGGCTGGCTGAGTAGGGGTGTTTACAATCGGGTCCGCCAATTTTGACGCGCATATCGGTGTGATCGAGATGCTTTGGAGTGAGTGAGTGGTTGACCCACTGATAACCCACAGCGTAAACGTCCTTTTGAGTTCCGAAGGGGAGCGTGGACATTTGGCGCTTGGCGCGTTGATAGACGACAGAGCGTTCTTCGCGGGGAAAAGGGACACCCTCAGCGTTATTTTCGACGAAGTATTGATAAATTTCTGGCCGAATCATTTCGAGCCAATAACGGAAGCGTCCAAGGAAAGGAAAGTTGCGACGAATCGCATGTGTCCTTTGGTAGTAGTCCTGCAAGCCCATGACAATAATGGGCGCTAGCGGGACGAAGGCAACCAATGCCCATGGAGTGAAGAGAGCAGCGAGTCCAACACCGACGGTGCTGGCGGCGGCAAACACCATAAATTCAAATCTTAAGCCTGGAAATTCCACGGAAAACCCTCCCCTGGTTCGTATCTCGGATTTCGCCTAATGTCTCAAGCTCGACTCTGAAAAGCAAGCTAGTGATGCAATGTCTTTTTTACTTTAGAACCTCTCATTAGTATGAGCGCGTCTAAGAGGGGTTGGGTCGATGGATTTTTCCTCCGGCTTATTTCGGACGGATACTAGACAAAACGGCCCAGAGTGACAAAGATACACAGCGAAAATCGGAGATAGAAATATGATCTCTCCGATCGATCAAACGAGCGAGTTTTTTGGTGCGTGCTAGCTCGCCCTAAAGATCTTGTCTACATATAGAAATGAGAGGCTGATATGTTTGGCGAAAACAGTTTGGCGGAGGGATTCCGAAATGATCCCAACACTCCTACCATCGATCAACTTGAGCCTAATTCCCGGATCGCTTACTTAAAGAAGGTTTATACCTGGACCTTCTTCGGCCTCTTCCTGGCTGCAGTCACCGGGGTCGCATCGATCTTTGCCATACTCAGCGTCCCGCTGCTTCAGAACCATATCGTCGCGCTGATCGTCATTTTTGGCGGCATGTTCATTTCGCAAGGTCTATGCATGGGAATGGTGCGAAATCCAGCCACCGCCGTCATGGGCTTTGTCATGGGTAACGTTGTTGAAGGCTTCACGTTGGGCTACATTTTATTGGCCGCCCTGATGCAAGCGTCGCAGATGACCAATGGCGAGAACCCCTATTTCATAGTGGGACAGGCGCTTGGTCTGACTCTTT
>JARGOJ010000047.1 GCA_029210225.1 Planctomycetota bacterium | reverse complement strand
AAGCCGGCGAATTTATTGGAACGCCCATTGATTAGGGTCTTTCATTGAAGTCATCCTGTGATACAAACCGATAAAAGCGTTTCCCAATGACGCCTCAAGAGACCCTCTCCGAATTTCCACGGAAGAAAAGTAAAGAACTCGAGAAGAATCATGGCCAAGGACGAATTTTACGTCGCACGCACTAACGATGGGATCTACATTCGGGTCCATGGGCTCGGCAACATGCATAACGCCGTCACCCTCAACGCCTTCGCGGAAAAGATGATGGAGGAAGGCTACACCCACTTCGCCCTCGACCTCGAACCCTGTCGCGGCGTCGACTCCACGTTCATGGGCACCCTCCTCGGAATCTCCTCTCGGGCCAAAGAAACCGCCGCTGATGGCGATGGGAACCTTGTCCTGATCAACGTTGGTGACCGTTGCCGACAACAGCTCTCGTCTATCGGCCTCGATGCCTTCCTCACCTTCCGTGAAACCCCGGCAGAACCACCAAAAGTCGACCTAAAACGACTAAACGGCAGAGAAGTCTCTCCCAAAGAACGACTTCAACTGATCTTGAAAGCTCACCGCGACCTCGTCGCCGTCGACAAGCGCAATGAAAGCAAATTTGGGCCTTTCCTCCGCTCCATCCTCAAAGACATCTAAATCACGGGTCCGCCAAATTCACCACAAATTTGAAGCCCCTCAGGTCGACTCCAATCACTCTCCCACAAGACATAGTCTTGAAGCTTTCCACTTTTCCCCCTGCATAATCTCCCGAGTCTCTGTATACTTTTCGCCCATTCCACAGAGGCGCAATATATAGAGAAAGCGGAGCCGCTATGCCCCTAGATACCTCGATCAAGAAAGTTTTGATCATCGGATCTGGACCCATCGTTATTGGTCAGGCTTGTGAATTCGATTACTCAGGCACCCAAGCCTGTAAAGCGTTACGGGATGAAGGCATCAAAGTCGCCCTCATCAATTCCAATCCCGCAACCATCATGACCGACCCCTCCACCGCCGATCAAACCTATATAGAACCTCTCACCCTCGAAGCCGCCACCCGCGTCCTAGAGATAGAGAAGCCTTGCGGAATCCTCCCCACCCTCGGCGGGCAAACCGGTCTCAACCTGGGCATGGAACTCCACAAAGCAGGGGTCCTCAAACGCCTCGGCATCCGCATGCTCGGCGCCGATCCTGAAGTCATTGAACGCGCCGAAAACCGCGAGATCTTTAAGAAGCTCATCAAGAGCATCGGCCTCGACGCTCCCAAATCGGGCATCGCCCACACCATGGAAGAAGCCCGCGCCCTCCGCGCCGACATTGGCCTCCCAGCCATCATCCGCCCCTCCTACACCCTTGGAGGCAGCGGCGGTGGGATCGCTTACAACGTCGACGAATATGAGTCGATCTGCGAGTCGGGACTCCATATGTCCCCAACCTCCGAAATTCTCATTGAAGAGTCCGCCCTCGGTTGGAAAGAATACGAACTCGAAGTCATGCGGGACCGCAAAGACAATGTGGTCATCGTCTGCTCCATCGAGAACATCGATCCCATGGGGGTCCACACCGGTGACTCCATAACCGTCGCCCCCTCCCTCACCCTCGCTGACCGTGAATACCAAAGAATGCGGGATGCAGCCCTCGCCATCATTCGCAAAGTCGGTGTCGAGACCGGCGGAAGCAACATCCAATTCGCCGTCAACCCCGCGAATGGCCGCCAAATCGTCATTGAGATGAACCCACGGGTCTCTCGAAGCTCCGCCCTCGCAAGTAAGGCGACCGGCTTCCCCATCGCGAAGTTCGCCGCAAAACTCGCCGTCGGATACACCCTCGATGAGCTGCAAAACGACATCACGAAAGAGACCCCCGCGTCCTTCGAGCCCTCCATCGACTACATCGTCACAAAGTGCCCCCGCTTCGCCTTCGAGAAGTTCCCTGGGGAAGCCCCGGTTCTCACAACACGCATGAAATCCGTCGGCGAGGCCATGGCCATCGGCCGCACCTTCAAACAATCCTTTCAAAAAGCCCTCCGATCTCTGGAGATCGGCTCCGACGGCTATGGACTCGGCAAAAAAGATCCATTTACACCGGACCAAGACGACTTCAAACCCCTCAGTCGCCGGGAAATCCGCTCCCTGCTCGTCGAACCCAACCCCGATCGCCTCTTCGCCGTGCGTCAGGCATTCCTATCTGGTTGGACCCTCGAACAAATTCACGAATACACAAGCATCGACCCCTGGTTCCTCTCGGAGTTCGAAGAAATGGCCTTTGAAGGCCAGGAGCTCTATCAACTGAGAGGCAAAAGCCTCGACGAAATCGGCGCAGACGAAATCCGACGCTACAAAGAGCTCGGATTTGGCGACTCCCAAATCGCCCACGCCCTCAACATGTCCGAGATGGACTTTCGCGCCTGGCGGAAATCCAAAAGCATCACACCCATCTACAAAATGGTCGACACCTGCGCCGGCGAGTTCCAAGCCTCCACCCCCTACCTCTATTCGAGCTACGATAGCGAGAGCGATGACACCCCCACCGATCGCAAGAAGGTCATCATCCTTGGGAGTGGCCCCAACCGCATTGGCCAGGGCATCGAGTTTGACTACTGTTGTGTCCACGCCTCCATGGCCCTCACCGATGAAGGCTTCGAGACCATCATGGTCAACTGCAACCCGGAGACCGTTTCGACCGACTATGACACCTCCGATCGCCTCTACTTCGAGCCCCTCACTCTAGAGAGCGTCCTCGATATTTACGATAGAGAGCAGCCCGAAGGCCTCATCGTTCAGCTTGGCGGGCAGACCCCCCTCAACCTCACCGACGACCTCGTCAAAGCCGGCTGCTCCATCCTGGGAACGTCCTCCGACTCGATTGATGCTGCCGAAGACAGAGACCGCTTCCAAAAGATCATCGCAGAAACAGGCCTTCGCCAACCCGCGAACGCGATCTGCACCACCGTCGAAGAAGCCCTTTCCCTGTCCCACACCGTCGGCTTCCCTATGGTCGTGCGCCCAAGCTTTGTCCTTGGCGGCCGCGCCATGTGCATCGTCTACAACGATAGCGAACTCAAGGAGTACGTGTCTCGCGCTGTCGATATCAGCCCCGGGCGCCCCATACTCATGGATAAGTTCCTGCAAGACGCCATCGAAGTCGACGTTGACGCCCTCAGTGACGGCCAAGACGTTGTGATTGGCGGCATCATGGAGCACATCGAAGAAGCCGGAATCCACTCCGGTGACTCGTCCTCGGTCCTTCCCCCCTACACCCTCCCCGCGATCATCCTCGACAGAATGCGCGAGCAAACCCGGAAGCTGGCCTTCGCCCTCAACGTCAAAGGACTCATGAACATTCAGTTCGCCGTCCAAGAAGGCGAGGTCTTCATCATTGAGGTCAATCCACGGGCCTCTAGGACCGTCCCCTTTGTCTCCAAGGCTATCGACCGCCCGCTGGCCCAACTCGCGGCGAGAATAGCTGTAGGCCGCACCCTGGCCGAGCTAGACGTCCTCGAAGAGAAGGCCCCAGTTCACGTTTCAATCAAGAAGTCGGTTTTCCCATGGAACCGCTTCCCCTCTGCCGACATCCTCCTCGGTCCTGAAATGCGATCAACCGGCGAAGTGATGGGCCACAGCCGTGACTTCGGCTGGGCTTTTGCCAAGGCGCAAATTGGTGGTGGCGAAGAGCTTCCTCGCAAAGGCACCGTCTTCCTCTCCGTCCGAGACCGGGACAAGCCTCACTTTATCTTCCCCGCCAGGAAGCTCTTGGATCTCGGTTTTGAGCTCGCGGCGACCCCTGGCACCTATAACTTCTTGAAGAAGAACGGCATCGAACCCGTCCGTCTCGTCCACAGAATTCGCGCCGGTCGCCCGAATATCCTCGACCTCATGAAGAACGGAGAGATCGGGCTGGTCATCAACGTGCCAGAAATTGGGCGCCGAGCCCTCAACGATGACGGCGCCATCCGTGGACTCGCGATCACCCGGGGAACCCCCGTCATTACCACCGTCGCTGGGGCAGCCGCCGCTGTGAGCGGTATGGAAGTGCTCGTAAAGAAGAAGATCCAAGTCCGCTCTCTTCAAGAATCCTATCTGCGCCGGGGACGCCGTCGTCCCTCAGGAAGTTGGACCCAGAATGCCGGACGCTGAAAGCCCCACGCCTCCACCAAGCTCCATGCCCCTCCCGGGCATCGGGATGCAGATCGCCTTTGTGCTGATTCTGGTGGCAGGTATCGTGGGCTTTTCAGCCGGAAGCATGTCCCCGAAAGACGACTCAGCCAAAGACAAGAGCGAGGTCGCTTCCAAAGAGGACGAGAGCCCAGCCATACTCGTCGATTCCTGGACCGTCAAAGAAGAGAATCGCTGGGATGTTCTAAAAGAACCAGCCACGATTTACGCCGTCTCCCGAGTCCAACTCTCCGCTGAGCTTGAAGGCCTTGTCCTGAGCAATAAATATCAACAGGGAGATAGGATCGAAGGATCCGGAGTCGTCATCACTCTGGATGGCGCACGAAAAGCGCTGATGGTTCAGAGCGCCCAATCGAAGGTCCAGTTGCTCGACAAACGCATCGCTCTCCTACGCAAACAAATGACCCGAATGGTCAAGCTGCAAGGGTCTCGCACGATCTCCGAAGACGCCTTCGACCGCTCTCAAACCACTCTCGACACCACAATCATCGAAAAAACCCTCGCCCAAAACCAAGTGGCGATGGCGCAAAAAGACCTGCGCTCCATGACCATCTCAGGCCCCATTGGTTTCACAGTCCTTAACAGGATGGTTGAAGTCGGCGAACGCGTCCGGATGGGGCAGCCCGTGGCCCAGTTAGCTGACCTTCGGCGGGTCAAAATCGCTTGCCAGATTGGTCCCGATTCCTTGCGCTTTGTTCATGAGTTAAAAGATGCTCAGGAAAGCTCAAACAAAGACGATCACCCAAAGATCCAATTCATGATCCGCGGCCTCTACAAGGCGGGGGTGCCCCACTACCTCAACGCCAAGATCGCCCGCATCTCCCCTTCCGCCGATCCTCGAACCAGACGCTATCTTGTCGAGTTAGAAACAGAAAACCCCGAGCGACTACTCCGCGACGGACTCCCCGCCGAGGTTATCTTTCGCCGCCCAAGCACTGTCAAAGAGATTGTCATCCCACGAGAAACCGTCGCTCGCGCCCATGGATTACCCGTCGTTTACGAAATTATCAAGGATATTGCGAAGGCGCGAAGGATAGAGATCATCACCCAAAGAGGCGAGCGGTTCCTTGCCATCAAAGGGCTTAAGCCAGGAGTGGTCCTCGTCAAAGGAGGATCGTCCCTTGTCAATGATGGTTCAAAGGTCAGGGTCCTTGAAACTCGCAAGTAGACTTTGCCGTCTTATGGATATCCCCGTTTTGGCCCCTCAGAAGTTAGCATAGCGACATATGTTTATCTATTTGCTCCTACTCTTCATCACCATCCCCATGTTGGAGGTCTACCTACTCCTCCTCGTCAGCGGATACATTGGGCCGTTCTACACCTTCTGCACGGTCATTGTGACAGCCATACTCGGTAGTCATCATGTGCGTCAGCAAGGCTTGAAGACTCTCTTCAACGCCAAGAAAGAAGCCGCGTCCGGGCAGGTTCCGACCCAATCTATCGTGGACGGCGTCTTCATCCTCATCTCCGGCTTACTTCTCCTCACCCCTGGATTCCTCACCGACTTCATCGGCTTCGCCTTTCTCATTCCCCCCGTTCGCCGGGCGATCGCCCACAGCGTTTGGCAGAGCTTGAAAGACAAAATCACGGTCTCGACGATGAGCCCTGGACAAATGGCAGGGACATTTATGACTGGCGCCGCTTCCCAAGCCGCAACACAGTTCATGAATGGCCCTGGACCGGGACCTGGATTTGCCGGCCCCGAAAACGCTGGGCCCCAAAGCGCTCCGAATCCTCCCATGCCAAGACCGGCGGCCCAACCGGGGGAAATCATCATCGATGCCGCCTCTGTGAAGCGGGTCGACGACGAGGAAAAACCAGAGCCCCCATCGTCAATGGGTGGCGCTTAAAGCTCGGTTCGAATAATAGCCCTCAACGTATTTCTCGACCCCTCGAATCCAATCGGGCATGATCTTTAGGAAGCCTTTGTGGACCCGAGAGCGATCGACTCCCCAGAGCACCGCGCTGACGCCCCTGGAAGCAATAAACAGGTCTAAAGAGTCCAGTTCCAAGTCGTCCAAGGAGCGTTGGTCTTGATAGCCTTTGAGAAGGGCTGCTTTGTATTTGTCGCGCTCTTTGGCGTTCATCCAATGCCCCATGGTCACGCCTAAATCGGTGATCCATGGCGCAAAACCACAGTCGTCAAAATCGATGGGCACGGCTTGGCGATCCTTGAAGAGAATGTTCCCGAGATGCAGGTCGAAGTGGCAAAGACCATAATGCCTGGGGCCATCATTGAGCGCATCAAAGCGCTCTTGATACTCGTCGCGAATCTTTAAGAACAACGCTGTTTGATTAGTGTTGAAGGCGCCCCAAATCTCGGGATTATCGAGTTGCCCTTCGCCATCGCGAAAGATCCCAGAGACATCCAAGGTGCGCCTATCAAAGCTCTCGGGCAGCGTCCATTGACTGGCCATATCATGGAGCTTCGCGGTCATCCGTCCCATCTCTGAGATTTGCGAGAGCGCTGGGTTCTTTCGATAAAAGCGGCCGTCAAGCCAAGTGAGCACCGAACAGAAATGGGCTTCGTCAACGCCCGGCGCCTTGGCAGAAGCAAGCGGCTGATTGTCTTTAGTAAGAAGCACTTGCTGGGTGCCAAAGCCTTGTTTCCCAAGCTCCTCCAGCCATTGCAGCTCGGAGCGGATGCCCGCTTCACTTTGATAACCAATGCGATGAACGCGAGCCAGGAAGCTCTTCTCTTGTGCTCCCGAAGGTAAAGTCACGGCTTCGCTGAGGTCGAGGCGGAAGGTTGTGTTTTCCGCGTGATTGATTTTAGTGAGGGTGTATTTCGGCAATTCATAATGCTTTAACGCCGATTTTAGGAGGGTTCGGAGGCGGCGGATCTGGCCGCGAGGAGTGAGGTTTTGGAAGGGTTGCATGAAACTCCAGAGTTTAGGATAGCTTGAGAGACAGGCCTGCTGATGAGGGCTGGTTTATCTGGGTGACGAGGCAAGCGCAGAAAGCTGTCAATCAATTGTAATGGTTCGCCCAAGCCAGCGTTCTTTGAGGGCTTCTTCCGACATTTGAACGCGGCCTTTCAGGGGATCGCCAATCCAAATCCCTTTCTCATCCACGGCCATGACCACAACCATATGATCGAACCAAATCGAATATTTTATTGGGGCCATTCAGGGTATGGTAAGGTCCTTCAATTCGGCGATGCTTGTTTCACGAATGCGAATGCTTTTATCAGGGAGATGTTTACGCAGCGCTCGGGCTGCACCGACGTCCGTCACGCCTCGGAACGGCAAAGTATGGGAGTAGTAAGCGCACTCATGTTCGACGGCGTCAGGAACACCATGGGCCCGTAAGACTGTGGCGGCTGAAGCGGCGCCGCAGGTGAAGTTGGTCGATTGCATGCAGACGCCGTCGATCCAGACACCGTCGCTGTGACTGTAGCTTGGGGGAGTTGTGAAGACCCAGTAGTTTTGCCCGGGCATGATGATTAGGAGCAAGATGGTCATAAGCCTGAGAGCGCGACGATTGCTGTCCTCCGGAACAAGCTTACTCGCGATCGCAAAGAAGAGAATCCCGAAAGGAATGGCAAAATCTCGTTCGAGGTAGATAAATGCGTCGGAGCCATCGAAGTAAAATGCGAGCGTTGGGACAATCACAAAGACAAGTTTAGCTACGAGACAGAGGAAGCTGATACCAAGCACAGTGTTCAGGATGATTTTTCTCTTCTCACTCATCATGAAGATCAATATCGAACCAATAAGCGCTGGCAGATAGAGAACAAGAAAGGCTATGAGCGAGTTCTTCGGCAAGTTCTCGACAGAAATCACTCTGCCAAGGGCGCTATCTGCTGCCGCCCTCACTTTCTCATCTGGATCTTGCAACAACTGAACCAGCTCCGGTCGAGAGCCTTGAGCCGCGTGGCCCATTCGTCCGAGAGCGATGGTCGCTGAGAGACGAACCTTAGGATCGGGATCTTTGAGAGCTGTGGTAAATTCGAGGACACAAATATCGCGGTTCCCTGGCTTTGCTGCGAGTTCTTCCAAGTCGCGAATCGCAATAAGCTTGTCCTTCACTGTTTTGGCAAATCTCAATTTATTGGACACGTGCCTGATATCCGCCCCCCCAGCCCAAGTTTTGGGGCTCGCAGAGACGATCAAAACAAGGCTGAGAATGAGAATTGCGATACGCTTCATAATGGGTCCTCGCTGAAAATGGAGTCGGACCCTATTATCCAAGGTCCTGCGCAAAGCACAAAGATGGCGATCAGATAATTGTAAAGTTGAGTCAACAAACAGAGCAAACAGGAGTCAAAGATTGTTATGACCGTGAAACGATTGGCCGCCTCAATGATCGCATTGCTCTTAGGCCTTGGTTTATCGTCGTGTCAAAGCCCTGAAGGACATAAGACGCCGCGCTCCGAGAACCGTTTAGTCGGAAACAACTCCGAATACTCCAAGAAGTGCCAAGCGCGCTTAATCGAAGCGAAAGGTCAGTTATTATCAGGCAATGACAAGAAGGGCTTCTGGCTGCTTCAGTCTCTCAAATACTTTGCCCTGCCAAAAGATCAGCAAGAGCAATACGACATACTTTGGAAGCTCTGGCGACGGAGCAGCAGCGATCCTTCCGCCGAGCCTTATAAAAACGAAGGATGGAAGAACTATCGAATCTATCGAGATGTCGCGCTCAACGTCTTGGACATTAATAACAAGAAGATTGAACAGGCCCAGCTAGAGCTGCGGCTGCGAAACTACCAAACGGCTCAATCACTCTTTAATGGGCTACTGAAAACCGGAGGATTGACTGAATCGGAGACAAAATTCTGTCAAAACTGCGCGAAAATCTTAGAGACCGCAGTCAAAGAGAGTCAGATTCCCCAAATGGAATGGCCGAGCGCTGAGCAAACTCAGTCAACATCAATGAAGAAATCAACAGTGGACGAGACTATGGCGGAGAAGACCGAGAACAAAGAGACCAAGACGAAATAGACGCGTATCGTGTTCTACCCAACGCTCCAGAGTATGCCTTCTTCGGCCTAGAGCAGGAACTTTTCCGGAGAAGCACTTAGGGACTTCACTTTTTCTCCGTCGTCCAGAGGCCTCTTACTTCCTCGCAGGCGTTATGAATCTCGTCGACGTTTGACATCTCGGCTTCGATGAAGTTGAGACCCTGAAGCAACCATGTCGCCAGCTCCGGCTTAGCCAAGCTGTAATAGTGGTGACGGCCTTCTCGGCGCTCCGAGACGAGCTTATGTGATCGTAGCTGGGAGAGGTGTTGAGAGACCCTGGAGTGACTGATCTGTAGGAGTTCTTGCAGCGCGTTCACATCATGTTCACCGCTACGAAGTTCTTCAACAATCCGTATCCGGTGAGGATGAGAAAACACACCTAACAGCGAAGCCAGCTCCTTTGTCACTAAGTCTCTTGCAGGCATGGGCCCCCTCCAATGAAATCGATAGGAAACACTAGCTTACCTAAGACGCCCCCACAGGCATAGTTGAAACTGTTCAAACAGATGTCCAACAACTCACTCTCTCGCCTATTATGACTAAGGAACACTGGGTACACAGAGCATTCACTCAATCTCATAGCCGATGTTGAGAACCTAGACCCCATAGTGATTCGCCATGTCCTTCACCGTCCGACAGTGATTGCATGACCCTAAAATAAAGTACTAAAAAGGACACATCCTTCCGAGCTACGAGTCGTCCTAATCATTCGGTGCGCTTTGTTCTGTCTCTTGTCCTTCAAAGTCTTAAGAAAGACTTCACGCGGTCCCAATCGGGCCCTTCACTCACAAGGGTTATTAACAGCGCTCACCAATTGAAGAGCCGACCCTATTTTGAACAAATCCTAGGAGATCCGTATGTCAAAGCTCTTGAGCCTCTCAAAATGGTCAGGCTTCATTCTTGCCTTTCAACTTGCTCTGTGCCCTTCAAGCTTTGCCAACGACATAAATACAGCCGAACAACTCTACGAGAAGAAGAACTTCTCAAAAGCCTTCAAGATCGCCACGGCATTGAACGCGAAGACTCCAAAGAACGACGAGGTGCTTGGGCTCATTGGGAAAATACACTTCCGGCTCAATCGATATGAGAAGGCCAAAGAATACCTCCAGCTCGCCGCCGATATTGAACCGGATGTCTGGGGCGATTTAAACGCCACCTATAAAGCCCTCACTGCCTTTATCTACGGAGATGACGAGACCGTCAAGAAAACTGTGGCCACAATTGATCCAGGCTGGGTAAAAACAGAGTTGACAGTCTTAATCAATCCGAACGGTATGAAATCGCGGAAGTCCAAGAAGGGCCGTTATCAAATCTATACAGACGCTGGAATCCAGCGAACAAAGGGCGATGCATACGCCTCAATGATCATGGATAAAATCCATGACGCCTACTCGAAGGTCTTTCCCTTTAAGATGAACCCCAAAGTCATTAGCCGTGTTTACATCTTTAGCACAACCGCCAAGTTCAACCAATTCAACGCGGACCTCGGTTCAGACATGAGCCACGCCGCCGGTTACTACTCCCCCCAAACAAAAGTGCTCGTCATTAACGCCGACCCAAAGGGCTCTAATGTCAACCCCTACGGCTTCTCTAGAGATGCGGTCGACACAATGTTTCATGAAGGCTTCCATCAGTTCATTGATATGTTTGCCTCAAACATCCCCAAATGGTTCGACGAAGGCATCGCCGAATACTTTGGTCCGAGTCAATTCATCTCTAAAAAGAAGCTCAGGGTCGGTGTGGTCTTGAAGAACGACAACAACTTCGTGACCCGATATCAACGCATCCGCGAGTCCGTGAGGGCCAATGACCCTCTGCCTCCGCTCTCCCTTAATGATCTCATCAAACCAGGAAACAAGAACTTCGGGTCGGGCTCAAGCCGCTCCAGCGTTAGCTATGCTCAGTCTTGGAGCTTCATCCACTTCTTACTCCACTCAAAATCTATGGGCAAAAAGGGAAAGAAGCTCATTAAGAAATACTTCACGATGCTCAAGAACGGACAAACCGTTGAAGAGGCTCACAAAGCCACCTTCGGTAAACTCAAGCTCCGTAAGATTGAGAAGGCCTGGCGCAGCTATGTTCTGAATCTTTGATTCCGAGGAGCTTACAGCAAACACTACGATGCAAAGAACGTTCTACAATGACGCTCTACGATCTTCACGGAAACTAGGAGTCCCGTGCTCTATTCCAAAATACAATCCACGTTGCTCTCCCGGAACATCTTCACGACGTATTCCAAGAATCCAATGTCCCCCAGCTTGATCTCAGAGAGCACTCCTAGGTCTTTCAACTCGGACAAGTCATAATCTTCGCACTCCGCTTGGAGCAAGCGCGTCCGAAGTTCCCACTTCAACTGTTCACGCTCATCGAGATTATCTTCCAACAACCGCGAGTTCTTAATGATCAACTGAAAGGGAGGAGTCACTGCAAATCCGCCGCAAAGACAATCACTCAATGAATTAAGACAAGCACCATAGTAACCACCGGGGCCGCAAAGAGACTCACCTATGGCTTTATAGAAACTTGGAATATCATCTATGAATTGGCCATCAAGAACATAACGTCCTCCAGACACATCCACCGGACGATTCGTCCGAGAAAAATACGCTTCTCGGATATCCCGCAAGCTCGCATATCGCTCAGAGAAGTCCATTTTATGCCAACTTGAAGTATCAATAGCCAAAAAACTTTCCTCAGCTCCTATGTAGTCAAGCCACAACCAGCTTCCTATTTCTTAAACATCGACACTGGGGAATGTCTCTCGTAGAGATTCGATCTTCTCATCAGTGACCATGCTTCCCATCAAATCTAATCGCTTCAAATTTGGTAAATCCTCGACGAAACCCAAACCCTCATCACCAATCTCCGTCCCTCCAATATCAAGGTGTTCAAGAGAATCCCAATGGCGGAAATGATCCGTCGAAGAATCACTAAGCGTCGATTGATACAAGTGCAACTTCTTCAATGATTGAAGACCACGCAAGAGCATAAAGCTGTCCTCGGTCAATCCTGTTGAGTTGAGGTTCAATTCTTCCAAGCTCGTCAATTCCGCCAAAGCGGCGATATTCGCCGGTGATAACTGGCAGGATCCCAGATCGAGGCTCGATAACCGAGTCAAACAAGCAATGGCCGCGGCTCCCCCCGCTCCGAGCGTCGATTCCGAGAGCTCTAAATCGGTCAAGGCTGGGAACTCACTTAACAACGCCAAATCGTCCCCTATCCAATGAGTTTCTCGCAAGTCAAGCTTCCAGAGCTTCTGCTTCTTCGACAGGACCTCTAATCCTTCGCGGCCGACCTTGCAATCCCACAATGAAATACCTCGTAGATCAGTCAAAGCCTCAAGGCTTCGCAGTGACTCTTCTTTAAAAGAGCCACTACCAAGCTCAAGCCATTGCAGTTTTGTGAGCGTTCCTAAAGTCCCAAGCGCCTCATCCGTCACCCCCGTCGACCATAAATCTAAGAAGGTCAGATTCTTCATTGTCGAAATGGAATCAAAGGCGTCCGTAGATAAGTCAACACCCCATAGATCCAGGCGAATCAACTCTGGCAAGCCCGCCACTGCGGCAAGCTCTTCCTCCCAGGTGGTCGATTCATTGAAATCCAAACCCCTGAGTAAGGGATAGTCTCGCAAGGACTTAATAAAGTCAGCACCAAGGCGCGACCTGGGGCAGATCATAAAGACTGGCCATTCCTCGGCCAAGCAACGATCAATGAGGTAGTATCCGTCATTATCCAATTGCTCTGCGACGAAGTCATCGACCTGAAAGCGTGTTAAACCATGGCTTTCTTCCGGGAGCTTCTCTAAAAAGGGTCTTTGTTGCTCGTGAATACGACGGCCGAGTTCGATGGCTTCTTCGTCTCCCGTCTTAATGAATCCCTCACGTTCAAAGATTTGGTAAGCCTCTCCTAAGCGATTGAGGCGGGAATACTGCGACGCTAAAGCCCGCTGTATCGCTTTGTCTTCAGGGTTCACTGCGAGCCGACGTTGAAGATTGAGCAGAGACCTTTCCATAGCTCTAAGCTCCCTTCAATTTCACGACCAGGACCGGTGAAGAACCCGGCAATCGGGGAGGCTCGACTCTAGAACCTTGGCATCCTTAGAAGACACACCCGGACAGTCGATGTTCAACGACCTTAGTGAAAACAAGGACTTCAGGAATGGTATCGCCGCTCCCGTGATCTCAGTTTGACATAGATCGAGGGAGCGAAGCTGCGTTAGCGCGGCCAGATGCTTGAGTTCGTCATCGCCAATAGAATTATGACCCAAATCAAGCTCCGTCAATCCAGGCAAGTTCCCTAGAGTCTCTAAAACAGCGCCCGTCACTCGACAACCATTGAGGCTCAGAAAGCCCAAACGCGGCAGTAAAGGGAGCTTGTTAAAGTCATCATCATTGATCTCGCAGTCACTCAATTGCAAGGCTTGTAAATTCATCATGCCTTTGAGGGCCGTCAAAAAAGATCCTCGAAGATTGGTCGCAGAGAGGCTCAGGCTACGTAGTTCATTGAATTGGGCGAGAGCCCCCAGGGACGACTCATCAAGCAGACAACCGTCAAGGCGAAGGGCCCTTAGCTCTCTTAACTCAGAGAGGACGCTAAGGTTGCCCCCGGTGATATTCGTCTTTGATAAATTCAAGTGAAACAATTGAGTCGCCGCCCCAATGATTCCGAGGCTTTTATCTCCTAAACGATTGGACTGAAGATCCAGTGTTTCCAAGTTCTTTAGGGAGTCTAAACAGCTTAGCCCCCCATCCGTGATCGACGTTTCATTGAGGCGCAGTATTTTTAGCTTATCCAATTTCTGCAGTTGCTTCATCCCTCCATCCCCAAAGTCTCCTCCCCGCAGCTCAAGGCTTTCGAGCTGGTGACAGTCCTTGAGAAAAGAGAGAGAGGGCCCGTCAACCTTTGAAGACACCAGGCTGAAATGACGAAGCTCAGGGCAATGAGTGAAAGATTGAAACGCGTCCACGTCGATCGTGACAGCATCGAAGCCTAAGGCCCTTAGATCGGGTCGCGCAGCTAGCCCCTTCACTAGCTCCGCGCTCACATGTTTGATGCGAAACTCAAAGCTGACCACTCCAGATAAGTCCCCTAAGGCTTCAAGGCGACCAGCATTAAAATTCTCATCCACAACGGAAATATGAGAGAGATGGGGAACTGAAGCGATGTCTTTCAGAACTTCATCCCCGGAGTAGAAGGAGGTCTCAAGCCCAAAGATAGGGCGCTGGCGACTGAAGAGCACCTTGAGCAAATCCCACTTTGAATTCCAGTAGACAGCCCGCGGGTTCCAAGCCTCATAGCCGACGTCGACATCCTGGGTGGCCCAAAAATTCCCTGGCAGGCGCGCTAACGCCGCACGCTGATCTTCGAAGAGGCGCTCGGCGAGGAGGGTTGCGTTGTGATCTCGGCGTCTTAGGAGTCCAGAGCGACGGTAGATACGATAGGCCTCGATGAGGCGTCCGGCTTGCACTTCCTTAGCGGCGTTGGCCCGAGCTAGCTCCAGGTCATAGGAAGGGTGAACACCGGATCTTAGCGCGTCAGTAAATTCCCTTTCCATAGAATTGCAGTGCTTTCAGGGTTTAGTTTTTCTTAATTGGCTCGGGGTCCATATCGGGGACATCAGGGTCTCTGGCTGGAGCATCAATCGGTTCGGGGTCTTTCGTGGGGACGAAGTTGGGATCGGTCGGGGCCAAAGCGGGCCCGGGCTTTCCCGGTTTTAGTGAAGGCTCTGAAGGCCTGGGAGAATCCTTGGAAGGGCTAGGGGCCGCCCCAGGATTTGTGAGGCTTGTCTGATTCTGCGTGTTCTTCGCCGTCCCGTCTTTCGTGGCCTTTGACGCATCTTTTGGCGCGGGGTTCGGGGTTCTCTTTTGAAAAACACCGGCGCCGTAGAGTCCCATGACAAGACCGAGCATTAGAGCCGCGCCGACCGCCATAAGAGTGGGAGCGGTGACTTTTCCTCGACGATGACTTGCCCTCATGTGCCCTCTAATCTTCGGCCGCTCGCCGGCCTTGTTCGAGAATTCCTTAGAGATCTATACGGCCATCGGTAAGGGTCGTTTGCTCGGATGAAAATCGAAGCTCAGGACGTCCGTTGGGCAAACCGAAATACACACTCCACAAGAGATACAGGTTGTGTCGTTGGCCGAGAAGAACTTGCCCTTCAACGCGTGCTTGCGAATGGGAACCCCGACCTCGCAGAAGCGATCACAGTTTCCACAGGCGATGCAGCGCTTGCGATCGGGCTGAATCCCGGTCACAGTTGTCTTGCGGCTCATGAGCTTCATGAAACCAGCGGTCGGACAGGCGTAGCGGCACCAGCTCCGGCCGCCGAGGTACGGGTAGAGAACCAAGGGCATGATGCCGCACATAAAGAGGTTCACGATCCAATACCAAATGCTGACCGATTGCTTCACAGCCCCAGACGCGCCGGTCGGAACCAGGCCGTGGTGATTGGCCATCGACATCATCATGGTCACAAAAGTAAAGCCAAGGACAACGTATATCGAGAACTCTCGCTTCGTGTTGGCCGGTCCCTTCGGTGAGAACTGACGCCATTCGTCTCCGAGGGTCTCCGCCAATCCACCGCAGCTACAAATCCAGGTGCAATAACGCATTCCCTTCCGCCAAACCAAAAGGGGAATCAGCCCCAGAGTCAGGAAAATGGTCCAGCCGAAGTAGAGGTGATTCTCCCAGATCCTTAAATCAATTGTCTTAAAATGAATTCGATAGCAATCATTCGTGCTCAAAAAGCCGGAATAGGAGTTCGGGTCGAGGTTCAGAGGCCAGGCCAAAACAAGGCCATAGGCTCTCCAGTTATGAAGAATCAGTTCGGGAATAATCGCTAGGAAGACCACTTGGAAGAACATCAGACTCAGCAAACGCTTGGTCTGGTGGTTGCCTTGTTCCCCGTCACGATATTGAGTTCGATACTTATGAATCGCCTTGATCCCGAAGATGACCACCACCGAGGAATAAATGACGGTCCATATCTGGTACATTTTCATGCCGCCAAAGAACTTCTCCATCCCGGCGATAAACTCTGGCACTCCCGGTATCCAGCCGGCTTTCCCCGACTTTCCCATGTAGACAAAGGCAAAGAAGGCGAACAAGATCATGAGCATGATCCAGCGCCCATAGGACATTCGACGCTCGGTGTTCAATCCGAAGGACCGTAGGTCTGTGGCGGGAAGCTCTCGATCGACGATCTTCCCAGTAAAGATCACATCGTTATCGATGCTCTTGTCTGCGCTGTCCCCCAGGGCCGATTTCGTCTTGTCATCCATGAGATGGCTAAGAGTGCTCTCTTGGACGCGGAGGGCCAACTTGACAGTCTTGTCTTCAATCGAGCTGAGGGTGGCCCCTTTGTAGAAGGTGATGCGCCCAGATTCGACGGCCTTGTCTATTCGATCCAGCATAGCCAGGGAGATATCTGGGTCGCCGTCTTCTTCATAAATCAGCGTGACAGTGTTATTCGGAGCAAGCTCCAGGGCCATTTCGAAGCCTTCGTAGCACCCTGCATGAGCCACGACGAGGACGTTCTTTCCTTCAACGCCGCCTTCATAGCGCGTTTGATAGCGCACCCGCTCTTCTTTGGAGCCGCCAAAAGCAAGGCGGGCGAGCTGACGTGGCTTACCAACGGCGACGATGATTCGATCGGCGAGGTAGGTTTTCTCTTCTCCCGCTTTGTTCTTAGTGAAGACCTCGAAGGCGCCTCGCTGACGAATCTCACGGACGTCTTCGAAGTTGTTGATTTGGATGTCTTTTTTATCTTCGAGGATCTTGTCCCACTGATCGACGCACTCTTTGGCGCTGCAGTCTTCAAAGGGGAAATCTCCGAGTAATTGGCGCTCACCAGTGGAGGCCAGGAAGAGGTCTTTAGAGTTGGCGAAGGCCCGAACGGTCTGAAGCGACTTCTTGCGTTCAAGGACCAAGACTTTTTTGCCGACTTTGACAAGCTCAGAGGCTGCGTTCAGCCCTGCGGGTCCGGCGCCAATGACAATGACGTCGTAATCAATGTTCGTGGTTGTGCGCCGGGGCATATTGGCGAGGTGTTGCCCCACGCGATAGCCCGCGTTAAGCGCAGCCTTGATATCGGGTGTTCCGGCGACGTCGCCAATGGCGTACATGCCCTTGACCGAGGTTTGGTAATCCCGGTCAAGAATGAGGAAGCGTTCGCCAAAGTCCGTCAGACTTCCTGGGCCAACAAAGACTCCCTTAATTCGAGTAAAGAGGGATATTGGCTTGGTCGCGGTTGCGCTCATCCTGCATTATCCTTGATATCATTAGGTCGTGATTCTGACGACCAAGGATACACCACTAGAGCAAACAAATCTGCGACCTTGAGCAGCCTTTTCCGAGGTCTAAATTCGGCCCCCTATTGTTCTCCGGGTTGCTTCTTCGCCTTCGCCAAAGCACGAATCAAACCAAGTGAGTCAGTCTCTAAGCTCGGGCTGCTTGTCTCCGCACGCCCTGCGAGGGGACCCTCACCAAGAACCAAAGCCCTCTCATGGGTCTTGAGCGCGCCAGCGCGGCGACTCCACTCATCAAGCTTCTTCTTCAAGGCAGCGTCTTTTAGGGCTTTTGAAGCCAGCGCAAAGAGCGCGGCCTCATCCTCATAGCTTTGCAAGCGATTCCCTGTCGAGGCGAAGAGGCGAGATTCAAAGTCCTTCACAGTCCCTCTTCTAGAAAGACGAGCGAGCATGTCGCTTCGACCATTCAAAGGATCACCGTCGGCCCCAACTCGGGCGCCGAGAAGTCCCCATTGATCTTCTTCAGAGTTTGGAGAGAGGGATCCCTCTCTGCGGCCCTCTTTGTAAACCTTGGCGAGGAGTTCAGCCCGAGTGGCGTCGTAAGATTTGAAGATCTTGGCGACTGCGGCTTCGTTCTCTGCGTCGCGCTTCTTGCGAAGTCTTTCAGCGGCGGCTCTCAAGGCGCCAAAGCGTTGAGGATCTTGGGCGGCCAGCTCTTCGTAGTGAGCGATTCCGTCTTCTTTACCTCGGACTGACTTCGTGAGTTTTTCGAGGCGAGCCATGAGCTTGACTTCTTCAGCCCGGAGAGGATCGTAGAGGTAGTTTCGGTAGGTCACATAAGCTTCCGATAGTTCTTCCGAAGCTTTGTTTAACTCTTCCTCTGTAAGATTCGAGCGGCTGAGAGTACCACGGAATTTTTCGATGGCTTCGTTCAATTTTGACTTGGCTTCACGCTCTGCGAGCTCGGCGTTGATGGCCTGAGTGATCTTGTCTCCGAAGTAAAGAATGACGGCCAACTCGGCTGCAGAATAGAACCACCCGGCGACGTTGCTGAGGCGGGCCATTTTACCCAGGCGACCGGCCACTTTTGCCCCGCCGGTCACCCGGCGCAAGCTGGCGACATAGCGCAAGCCTTCAATGCTGCTCTTGACCGCGAGGGACGAGAGGCCGAGGCCAGTGAGTTCAATCGCGAAGGCCTTGCCGTTGAAGTGCCCCATAACAATTTGCGGAAGCGCCATACCTGCGGCCAGGACCACATTGGAATGGAGGACGCTGTTTACGAAGCGAGGGCGAATGTATTTGGTCAGGTATTTTTGCATGCCCTTGGTGTAGACGAGGTTACCCGCTTGGGCGCCGACGCTGAAGAGTCCGTAATTTAGGTAGAAGTCGGTGGTCAGGAGCCCGTCGAAGAACTCGGAGATCACTTGCTTGTCACCGGTCTC
>JARGOJ010000046.1:5479-18866 GCA_029210225.1 Planctomycetota bacterium | reverse complement strand
GAAGTCTTGTTCCTTCTGACGATCCGCAGCGACACGTCCACCCGTTCCAAAGGGCACATAAGTTTTGTTTAGAAGTCCATTCAAGCGAGAAATTTCTTCGTCCTGAGGAGATTTTACGTGGGTTTGAACCCTGTTTTGATCAATCGCCATGTAGTGACCGTCCGCGAGGGCCGCGGCGTCTTTCCAACCAGAGCGAGCTCCGTCTGCTAATCGTCCACAAAAGATCGTGTTGACAGTGATGCCGCTCTTAATCGCAGAAGAACAGCTCGTCTTATAGTTCGTCTCGCCCTGAGCAAAGCTTTCGTTCCCGGCGATAAAAATGGTTTTATAGGCGTCTTGTCCGGTGTCCCATTTCAATTCAGCAACGGCTTTTTTTATTACATGACCGCAGAATTCATTTCCTCCGTTTGTTTGAAGAGCAAACAACTGCTCGGAGACCCTGTCTAAGTCGTCTGTCAGTGGCAGAACTCGACGCACAAAGCCGTTCTCCGAGGACAATCGATCATTTCCATATTCGTAAATCGCGACATAAATCTCGGGGCTCATTCCACCGCGTTTGGCCGTGGCCAATTCATTGACAACTTTCCACAGCTTCGCTTTGGCCTGACCGATCAATCCATCCATGCTATTACTGGTGTCGAGCAAAAGAGCGAGCTGGATAACGGGGGCCTTCTTCTTTGGCGCTGCGGGCTTCACATCTTGTGCGTGAACTGTTCCAGAAAAGAGAGTCGATAACACTGTCACACATAGGCCGAGCTTGAGTTTGAAGTTCATTGTAGTCTCCTGTAAAATGGGGGTTAAGTTACTCTTTTTTATTTGTGAGTGATTGGATCTTAAAAACGTCGGACCCAACCTTAATGTAGATATCTCCTGGAAGAGAGAGGCAACCTTGTTCTCGTCCCGTGGACAGCTCCTTAACAAGCTCTTTGTATTCACGGCTCCCGAACAGTATCACCTTGCTCTTAGATAGCTTGATAGGGCTCTCAACCAATCGGCTGTCAATCCAAGAACCATTTCTTCGATAGAATGCCCTATCACTGAACTTTTTGACTCCGCCCAAGGCCACTCGGTTCAAACTTTTATCGCAATGCCAGTTTTTATAGTTCAATTGACTCTGTTTTTTCTGGGCATTCACGTTCAACTCTTGATTTACCGCGCTTCTCCCAGAGCGAGTTTTTATTGCACGATCAATGAAATTTTTTCGAGCAACGGCGTTTAATTGGTCGTTTTTAGACAAATCGGTCGTTTCCTTCGCCAAAAACGCCGTATATTCGGTCAAAATGCCGAATTTCTTCGACAAATAGATCACTTCATCGACGAGCTCCTCCAAATGCACCGTAGCAACACCTTCCGCGCTTTCAGGAGCGGAACCAAGGCGCCTTATACACTCAATAAGGAACCCGATTTGTCGGCTGGCCCAAAGCCTCGGCACAAAATTGAAGCGGCGATCTTTAGAGTCGAGGCGAAACCTGAAACGAAAGTCCGCCTTCTCTCCACAGAAATTGCCTGAGACCTTTACCATCAAAGGCTTTGTTCCTCGATAGCGGCCGAGAATAATCAGCTGATCACCCTCAAATAAATCGGGTAATTGACTTGGTCGCAGCGCGCTACAACGACTAGATCTCTGACCAGAAGCTTCAAAGAACTCGATTTTCGGCGACGATAATACTGGGCCTTCTAATTGCCGGAAGAGCTTCGCTACGGTCAGCTCAATCGATCTCCCCGGAGTCACAAACACTGACTGAGCCCGGCTCTGAACCGCTATATTGTTGAGGAGAGGAGCGTTTACGTCGAAGCCGATGCCAATAGTAAAGATCCTATGACCGAATTGATTACTGTCTTTTGACAAGGTCAACAATTCTTGTTCTTCGCTGACACCGAGGGTCGGCACGCCATCGGTCAAAAACAAGATGATTGGTAAGAACCCATTCGCTGGCTTTGCCGCCAGTGCTACATTGAGCGCATCGCTCAGGTTCGTGCCCCCACGCGCTTTCATACCATTCAGATAGCGCTCTGCGGCCTGGATGCTCTTATCGTTCTTGATGACAGGTGCGCCTCGAAAACTATCGATCGAATGACTATAGTCAATGACATTGAAGCGCTCGCCGTCTTTGAGACCCGCGATGATTTGCAGCGCGGCCTCTTTCGCTTGAATCAGCTTGGAGCCTCGCATCGATCCAGAGCGATCGAGCACGAAGGTGATCTCTCGGCGCTGGGAGCGGGCTTTCATGGCCTTAGTCTTCTTCGGCACCCCTGCAAAGAATAGAAATGTCCCGCCATTCTTTTCGTTCGGATAGGTAAAGAGAGTCGCTGAGACGCTGTCTTCTTTGGCTAGCAGTGTTGAGATCCTTATGGGCCCTGGCTCCAAACCACTTCGCTTTCCTAACTTCGCCACAAAGGTCCCGACTCCGTTGCGAGCAATGCTAAGTTTATGACTTGGTGAATAGATCGCAGCGATGGCTTTGCTCGAAGTCACGCGAAAGTCTAAAGTCCATGGAATTTGGTCGTTCGATTCAGAGCGGGGCAGCACATAATCCAGGCGTTGGGAATCGACACGCATTAGGATCTGCTCATATTGAATTGTGATGAGAATTGTTGCCTTGGGCGGCAGTGACACAGAAGGAACGAAGATTTGATTAAACCCGTAGAACTCCACGAAGGTCGATGACGAGGTCCAACGGGAGGCGCGCAGCCAAGCTCTGCGGCTCGCTTCTTCGTTTAGTAGAGCGGCCTTCAAGTCTTTCCCTGGTGAGGCCCTGGCCGTTCTTATAGTTGCGCCTGAGGCGACAGGCATCATTAGGTCGACGGCGCTCGCAGCCCCCGCGCTGTTGTGGACTCTTAAAGTGACTGTTGTAAGGGCGACTTGTTCGATCAGTCGGACTTTTGACGCCACAGACAGCAAGCGGACCGGACCGGCGGATTTCTTGTAACGGCATCCGAGCTGAGGAGTGAGTATTCCTTCGGACCACGACGGTACCTGTGCCAAAGCAACCCCAGGGTTCGCTAAAGTTAGAGCAAAGATGACCATCAACGGAAATGTGTGAAAAACGCGAGTCATAGCAGAGGTCCTCGGTGAGCGTTGCTTGGACACCTGCTAATTTAGACGACTTGTTGACGTACCTGGGGTAACGGCCTTGTAACAAGGCGTTACTTTGCCGTCACCGACTCGGGACTCTCCGGGATAAACTCATGTTGAAACTCTTGGTAGAGCGCGGAGTTCTCCATCAACTCGTGATGTGTCCCTCGGGCCACGAGAGTGTTTTCATCGAGCAAACAAATTCGATCCATCACTCTCGCCGTCGCCATTCGATGGGTCACAACGAGGAGTGTGCTCTCGGGAATCAACTTTTCGAGGCGCTTCCAAAGTCGGGCCTCGTTCTCGGCATCTAAGGCGCTGGTTAAGTCGTCGAGAAAGAGAACTTGCGGCCGACCATAGATCGCTCTTGCGATTGCGACCCTCTGGCGCTGCCCACCAGATAAACTCAGGCCGTCGTGTCCGAGCATTTCTTCAAGCCCCTTTTCAAAGCCTGCAATCTCCTCTTTGAGCCCCACAGCCTCGACAACATCTTCCAAGAGCTTGAGATCTTCTTCTCTTCCGAAGAGGATGTTGTTCTTGATGGTCTCTGTGAATAACTTGGCTTGTTGGCTCACGTATCCAATGTTTGGCTTAAGCCCGGAGGCGCTATATTCTTCGACTTTCTTTCCGTTCCATTCAATCACTCCAGACTTGGCGGCCATAGCTCCTGCGGCCAATTGAAGTAATGTCGACTTTCCGGTTCCAAGGCGTCCAATGAGAGCTATTCGCTCTCCGCGAGACAGACTTAGATCAATGTTCTCAAGGACTGTCTTCGTCTCGCTGGTGGAAGGCTTCGTGTCCTTGTCCTCTTCGGAGTCTGATTCGAGCCGACGTGTGGGATAGTCGAAAGGGACTGAGTTTAGAGAGAGGGCTTCGAAGCGACCGAGCGTCTTCTTTCCTCGAAAGACGCCGCCTTCTCCCTCTTGATCTGTGAGACGAATCTCTTCCTCACGATCAATGGAAACAAAGGCTTGTCGCCCGGTGACAAAGAGGTTTGGTAGGTCAAGGAGGGGCGCGACGAGCATTCCGAGGTAGACATAGAACGCATAAAATGTCCCCGAACTCAATTCTCCTCGTATAACAAGAACGCCACCGAAGGCAACAACGACAACCTGTCCAAGGACGCCGAGACTATTGTAAAAGCCGTGAATCAATTGCCAAAGCTTCACCACGTTCATTTCGACTTCAAGCCGTCGTTTGAGCTGGGCTGCCAGGGCGTCCGCCTGTCGGTGCTCTCCATTGTGAGCTTTAATGATTCGCACTCCAGAGAAGCTCGCTTCGAGGAGGTCGTTGGTCTCTGACATCTCTTTGCGTTGGGCTTCGATGTATTCCCGAAGCTTCCGTTTGATCATGACGAAGATGGCCATCATTAGAGGAAGGGGAAGGACGGAGATAAGTGCGAGTTTCCAATCGAGGTAGATCATCACCCAAAGACAGAAAAAGAACTTACTGCCCGACTCGACGGCCCGGAAAATACCGGAGCAACAGAACCAAGCGATTCTAGGATATTCAGAGATATCATCCGTCAGTCGCGTGACGAGATCTCCAGTTCTAAATGCTTGAAAGAACCGTTCTCCTTTACGAAGAATGTGGCCAAAATATGTTTCCCGAACCTGCTTCTCAATGAGGTTATTTAGGTAGGCCCGTAGGGCGGGGTAATAAGTGGCTAGAAAACGGGTGATGGCGAGGAGAAAGAGCATCCCCAGGAGACTACGAATCCGATCCTCTGACCGGTCTTCTCCATTCTTTACAATTTCCTCCAAGGCATCGATGACAGACCGCAGGACAAGGGGATAACCGAGGGCCACAATTGTCGAGAACGCCGTAAAGAGGAGGAGGGCCACGAACCAGATACGCAGTGGTTTCCAGACGTTCCAAATCCAACGGATCTTTTCCATCATAGAGTTATGATTCCTGTCCAAACTGAAGTTCGTAGAGGTGTTGATACGCGGAGTTTTCTTCGGCTAGTAATTCCTCGTGGGTTCCAGAGGCGACGATTCGACCATTTTCGACAACAAGAATTCGATCGGCGCCAATAATTGTCGACAGTCTGTGGGCAATAATAAATGCCGCACGACTCTTCAACATTTGATCGAACCCTAACTGAATGTTCCGCTCGGTGATCGGGTCCACCGAGGCCGTTGCTTCATCGAGGACCAGTAGCGGTGGGTTGTGAACTAAAGACCGAGCAAAGCTGATTAATTGACGCTCTCCCTGGCTCAGATTGTTCCCACGCTCTCCGAGAGTCGCGTCCAGTCCCCCGAGTCCTTCGACAAGCCCCGTAGCCTTACTGATTTCAAGGGCACGCCAAAGCGCGTCGTCGGGTAAATCATTGGCAAAGACAGTCAGGTTGTCTCGAACAGTTCCAGGGAAGAGCTGAAGCTCTTGGAGGACCAATCCAATCTTCTTACGCCAGGCGCGCTTTGGAAAGGATTTGAGGTCCTTTCCATCGACAGTAATGCTCCCTGATACGGGTTCATAAAAGGCTAACAAGAGATTGGCCAGGGTCGTTTTGCCACCGCCAGAAGCTCCCACGACCGCGACCGTTTCTCCCGCGTGTATGTCAAAGCTGACCCCGTGGAGGACATTGTCGCCTTCTCTATATGAAAAGGTCACATCGTTGAATGAAATCTTGTCTTGAAACGCGGGGACTAAATGGGCTTCCTCGGCCGCGGAGACTTGAGAAAAGCGATCGTCGTCGGGCTCCAATGAAAATAGGGCAAAAACTCGCTCTGCAGAGACGAACGCGCGTTGCACGAAGTTGACGAACTCAGATATCTGCATCAGCGGCATAAAGACCTGCCGCAGATATTCGATAAACATGATTAGGGTGCCAAGATCAAGCTCGCCTCTCGCGACCTTCGGGGCAGCGACAGCGATCACCGCCGCAACCGCCATGATTTCAAAGAAGTGAAAGACGCCCCAGAAGGTGTAGCTGAGGATCTCTCCGACCACTCTTGCGCGCACCAATTCACTATTTAGACCTTCGAGTTTGTCTTTCGCCTTCTCCTCATACTGATAGTGTTGAATCGTTGAAATTCCTGGGACGTATTCAGCGATGAAACTAGAGATCTTTGCGGAAATTTTTCGCGAGCGTTTGTAATAGCGGCGAATGACGCGCATCGCCACAATGAGCATGACCCCAATGACGGGCAAGCCTAAGAGGATGACTCCGGTGCTCTGCCAGTCTTCGTAGAGCATCACGCCAATGACGCCGAAGAACATGAACAAGCTGCTCGCTAAACGAACAGCGGCGTGGCTAAAGAGTTGTTTGAGATTCTCAGAATCGCTCTCGCATCGGGACAACAATCGCCCAGGGGTGTAGTCGTGGAAGAAGGAGACTTTCAACTGCAAGATATGTCGAAAGAGACGCTCTTTTAGATCCGTGACGATCTCTAGGCCAGATCTGGAAACAATGAGAGTCATGAGGTAGTTGAGGGCGAATCCCAGAACAGAGATGACGACGAAGATCAAGGATAGAGTGATGACGTTTGCTTCAGATCCGTCCTTCTTCGAGGCTTCATTAATCACCAAGCGGAGCAGCTGTGGGCCCGCGAGGGAACAAGAAGTCACAATTATGAGAAGCGCGAAAGACTGCAGAATGGCGCGACGTTGTGAATGAAAGAGGGGAGTGAGTCGGCGGAAGACTTGATAGTTGGTAAACTGACGCTCTTGTTGATCGTCGTCGTCACCGGCACCGTGCCACTGCATAAAGTGTGAGCCTTTCTCCCGATTTTTGTATTTGACAGGCCATCATACGGATCGGTTCTTGGACTATGTCAGGAAAAGCTGAATCTTGAGAAAAGTTCTAGCTTCTTGAGATAAACTCACCTTTCCACGCTTGCCAAGACGTTTGGAACTTGTTTTTTTGACTGCGTTCATAGCGAATGTGTCTGGTCAGGACTTGATCGGATAGATTGGCGAAGACATGTTTTTTATCTGTTGGGTTTCTAAAGGGGAGCGAAGCCATGGATCCTGTCACTGAAAAAGCCCCGGCTATCCTCGAAATGTCGAACGTGAAGAAGCGTTATCAAACCCCCGAGGGTGGCGTTCAGACAGTGATCGATATCGCGTCGTTCTCTCTTCCTCGCGATCAGGTGGCGCTTCGTGGCGAGAGCGGGACAGGCAAAACAACCTTTTTGAACTTGGTCGCAGGAATCCTGAGACCTGACGAAGGTGAAATCACCATTGGTGGGACGAACATCACCAAGATGAGTGAAGGCAAGCGCGATATCTGGCGCGCTCTCAACATCGGCTACATCTTCCAGACTTTTAATCTACTTCAAGGATACACAGCCTTAGAAAACGTTCTCCTCGCTATGAGTTTTTCTGGCAAGGTCGACAAAGAGCTGGCGGAACAACTTTTGGTCAGAGTAGGGCTGAAGGATCGTCTGAAATACTTCCCACGGCAAATGTCGGTCGGGCAACAGCAGCGAGTCGCTGTCGCACGTGCCTTGGCGAACAAACCAGCCTTGGTTCTAGCGGATGAACCCACAGGCAACCTCGATCCCCGTCGCGCCAAAGAGGCCTTAACTATGATTCGTGAGCTCTGCGAGGAGAAGGATGCGTCTTTGCTTCTGGTGAGTCACGATCAGACCATCTTGAATGACTTCTCGACGCAACTCTCCCTGGGGGACATCAATAACGCCAGCGTAAAAGCGTCCTCTTGAAGGTCTGGCCCCTTGAAAATTGCGCGTCAATGGGCTAGGTAATCAGTATCCAAAGAATAAGTTGGCGACAGGATTCTTTGGGCTTCCAGCCAAATATTTTCGATCATCATGACAAAGCGGACCGCAGACCGCTTTGAGGAGCGAGTGTCATAGGTATCAAGGCGGACTTCGAACATTTGCCATTTTTTGGGAATCGTCATTTCCAAACGGCGGCGGCTATGTTCGGCCAACCCAAATCGGGCTTCCCAACGACAGAACGGCGCATCCTCACTTTAAGTGATGGAGATGCGATTGTCCTCCACGATGACTGTCCACGTTCGTGGCAGGCCGGCCAGCGCTGCGCCCTGTTCGTACATGGCTTGGGAGGCGATCATCAGAGTACGATCGTGAGTCGTATGGCGTGGAAGCTCTTCGCCCAAGGCATTCGGACTTTTCGTATCGATCTCCGGCTCTGTGGTGCGGCGCTGCTGACCTGCCGCTGGCCTAACCACGCAGGACGGGCAAAAGACGTCCAAGAAGCGGCTCAATTCATTGAACAGCTTTGCCCAGAGAGCGCGATCTCTGTCATAGGCATCTCTATGGGGGGCAACATCACGCTCCAGCTTCTTTCTATGCTCAGCGAAACAGGATACGGAGCCGTCGATAGCGGAGTGGCTATTTGTCCCCCTATTGATATTCAGCAGACCGTCGATCGCCGAAACTGGGGCAATTACTTCTACGAACAGTATTTCCTGAATCTCCTCTACAATCGTTTCTTGAAGACCAGAGAGAAGCTCCATCACGGGCCAAAAATCACTTTTAAACGGCGTCCCTCAACAGTCCGTGAGCACGACGAAAACTTCACCGTTCCGCTATGCGAATTCGATAGTGCCAATCACTATTATGAAAGCGCCAGTTCATGCTATGGCTTGCCTAAAATTGCTGTGCCAACACTCATTATCGCCGCGAGGGATGATCCCCTTGTTCCGCCAGAGCCTTTAGAGAATGCGATACTCTCCAGCGCAACAGAACTTGTTATGACCGAGAAAGGCGGCCACTTAGGGTTTATCAGCCGCTTGGGGGTCGACGATGACACTCGGTGGGTTGAGTGGCGAATTATTGAATGGCTGAAATCCCGTGGCCTCGTCCGAGAAGACGAAGAGTCGCAGTCTCTAAACAGAAATGAACAATCATGACTCCACGGGCCAAGAAAATACTGAAAGGCTTCGCAGTTGTTGCGGTGATCGGGGCTTTAGGCACCGGCTACTTGCTGCATAGAGTCGCTCTGGTCGGCACTAGCTATGCGTCAAGGGTTGCGTGTAGCGCGATTTTTCTGTCTGGCCGAGATCCTGCGACTGTTGAAGCGGAAGACTTGCTCCCAGTCAATTATCCCGGGCTCAGCATTGAAGTCGATAAAGAAAAGAAGCGCGTCACCGCATCGCTGTTTACTGCATCGACCACATCCGTCTATAGAGAAGGCTTGGGTGCCGTACAGGTATACGGTCAGAGCGCGGACACATTGCAAGCTCAAACGGTCTCTGTAGCCCGAGTGGGTCCTTCAAAGGCACCCTTTCCAGCCGGTGATACCGCCGTCGCGCATCCTCAATTGACTGCGGAGCAGTTAAAAACGGTGAAAGCAGCTGTTGAAAAAGCCTTCGCCGACCCCGATCCAGAACGCCTCAAGCGAACCCGTGCGGTCGTTGTTGTTTATGACAATCACATTGTCTACCAACAGTACGCCAAGGGCATTGACCCTCAAACACCGCTCATCGGTTGGTCCATGACGAAGAGCGTGATGAACACACTCATCGGTCTCCTGGTCAAAAAGCAGGTCATGGCGGTGACCGACCCGCTGCTCGCACCAGAGTGGAAGGGCGACGCCGAGCGTGAAAAGATCAGCTTTGATCAATGTTTAAGAATGAGCAGCGGCCTCGAATTCGGCGAAAAGTATGGCGATCCCTTTGCGGATGTTGTCACGATGCTCTTTCGCCGCCCCAATTGCGGAGCCTACGCCGCAGACAAAGCCCTCGCGTTTAAGCCCGAGGAGAAATGGGCTTATTCCAGTGGAACGTCCAATATATTGGCCCGCGCCATTCAAGAGAAGATTCCTGGAGACGCTACGGAGGATTGGAATTTTGTCAGGCGTGAGTTGTTCAATAAATTGAAAATGACAACGGCCGTTTTGGAGACAGACGAATCGGGACACTACATTGGCTCGTCTTTCATGTATGCTTCGGCGAAGGACTGGGCTCGATTTGGCCTGCTCTATTTGAATGACGGAGTCGCTTATGGCGAACGGCTGCTGCCAGAAGGTTGGGCGGACTACAGCCGCAAACCGACGCCCAAATCGAATGGAACATATGGCGCTCACTTTTGGTTGAACGCCGAACGAGACGACCCGAAAGCCAAGCGCCGCTTTCCAAAGCTGCCGACCGATTTATATATGGCGCGAGGATTCCAAGGTCAATCCGTGAATATCATTCCCTCCCGTAAGGCAGTCATCGTCCGCCTTGGTCACACAATGAAGCGGAAAGATTGGGACTTGGAAGAGTTCTTAGTGGATGTGCTCGAAGGATTGCCCAATGACTGATTCAATCCCTGCAGAGCTGGTGAAACGCGCCCGTGGAGTTCTAAAATGGGATGAGATATTCTTCGGCGATATGTTCGGTGTCGAACAAGAAGAAGTAAAGCTTTGGGAGCAGGGGAAGGTTGAGATCGATGATCTGGTCCTCACTATCAGTGACCTGATCATTCAGTGTCAGTCTCGCGCCGATTTACTCCACGAGATATTTGATGTTCCCAGTCTTGATGAAGACGGTGTTTTGACGCTGCTCCGTTTTCTCAGAGATGCCATTCAGAGCGGTGAGATCGAGAGCCAAAAATTAGAAGAGAGCCTTCTCGACGCCATCGAAATGGTGCTTGAACTCTCCAGTTATGGTCAGAGCATTGAGTCGGAAAGTCTACCGGGGAATGCTACTCGGGAACCGGAGCCTGAGGCCTGGGACGTTTGATTCACCCATCACTGTCTTTTATTCCTGCGGTTCGAAGGCGAAGGTCTTCTAATAAAGCCGAGTATCTCAAAACAACGTCGTTCCATTTCAATCCAACATATAGAGACAATAAACTTCGCTTCTATGGTTAAGAAGCGCTCGACAATGAGAGCTTAAGAGAAACAAAGAATGAACAAAATTAAGAAGGTCGTTTTGGCTTACTCAGGTGGACTCGATACGTCCATCATTTTGAAGTGGCTTCAGGACACCTACCAATGCGAAGTCGTGACCTTCACCGCCGATCTGGGGCAAGGAGAAGAGCTGGAACCAGCTCGTCAAAAAGCGGAAGCCGCGGGAATTAACGAGATCTTCATCGATGACCTCCGTGAAGAGTTCGTCAGAGATTTCGTCTTCCCCATGTTCCGGGCGAACGCTCTCTACGAAGGAGAGTATCTCCTCGGCACTTCCATTGCGAGACCCCTCATCGCCAAGCGTCAGATTGAGATCGCTCGTGAGGTTGGGGCCGACGCAGTCGCTCATGGCGCAACTGGCAAAGGAAATGACCAGGTTCGATTTGAACTGGGATACTACGCGCTGGAGCCCAACATTAAGGTCATCGCGCCTTGGCGCGAGTGGACAATGAGCAGCCGCAATGAATTGATCGAGTATGCCCAGACTCATGGCATTGAAGTACCAACAGACAAGCGCGGAGAGGCGCCGTTTTCAACGGATGCGAACCTGCTTCATATCTCCGCCGAAGGAAAAGTGCTCGAAGACCCATGGAATGAAGCGGAAGAATACGTCTATAGCCGCTCTGTCGCTCCTGAGCAAGCTCCAGACACTCCGACTTACATTGAAATTGAATTCGAGAAAGGCGATCCCGTCGCGATTGATGGCGAGCGCCTCTCCCCGGCTGAGTTATTGACTCGATTAAACAAACTCGGTGGCGACAACGGGATTGGTCGTCTCGATCTCGTGGAAAATCGCTTCGTCGGAATGAAGAGTCGGGGCATTTACGAAACACCGGGAGGCACTGTATTACTGGCGGCCCGCAGAGGCATTGAGTCGATTACACTCGACCGAGGCAGCGCTCATCTTAAAGATGAATTAATGCCCAAGTATGCGGAGTTGATTTACAATGGCTATTGGTTCTCTCCAGAGCGTGAAATGCTACAAGCGCTCATTGACAAGAGCCAGGAATATGTAAGCGGAACGACTCGTGTAAAGCTTTATAAAGGGCGTGCATCGGTCGTGGGGCGGCGCTCTCCATTCTCCCTTTATTCTGAGAGCCACGTGACCTTTGAAGAAGACTCGGTCTACGATCAGGCTGATGCGGCTGGTTTTATCAAGTTGAACGCGCTCCGATTGAGACTGAGCGCAATGAAGAGGCGGTGATCACTTGGGACTTTCGAATTCAAACCTGACCCGAATCGCTCTCTATGGTCTTGTCATTGGTCTGGGAGTCTTTACTTATGCTCTACGGGAAGAGAATAAGGTCCTCGCCCAGCATAAGTTCAAGATGCCAACGCCCGAAGAGCGCAAGGCGGCGCTGGGTTCGACAAAGTCCCTTCCACCTCGATTGAAGGCTGCTGTCGAGTCCTTTGAAGACTTCGAAATCACTCCCACGCCGAAGGAATCGGACTGGTTGACGGATCATCCAGAGTTTCCTCAGGGTTATGATAACTTCGTAAAGAGCTATCCCAACCGTCCTGACAAGAAGCGCAATAAGCTTTACTTCCAGCCCATCGGTGACTTCCCAAAAGCAGAGAGTCCATCTTTACTAACCCTAAAAGAATGTGCCACGCTGTACTTTGGCCTCCCGGTCATCTTCTTGGACCCGATCACCGTAAAGGAGTTAAAAACTCGGACCCGAATCAATAATTACTCAAAGAAGAAGCAGCTGCTCACCGATCCGATTTTGAATTATCTCCATAAGAATTTGCCCAAGGACGCTTACTGCTGTCTGGGGATCACAATGGAAGATCTTTATCCTGGCAAAAAGTGGAACTTCGTTTTTGGAATCGCTTCACTCACCCGTAGGGTTGGTGTCTATAGCTTTGCGAGATACGACCCGAAGTTCTATGGCAATAAGCGCGGTAAAGACTGGAAGACATTGATATTGCAACGTGCTTGCAAGGTCCTCGTGCACGAAACGGGCCACATGTTCGGCTATGCTCACTGTATCTATTTCAATTGTGTCGAAGCCGGGGCGAATCACCTTGAAGAGAGCGATTCCCAGCCAATGCACTTTTGCCCGATTTGCCTTAGGAAGCTCTACCATTCAAAGAAATTCAATGTCTATGAGCGATATAAAAAGCTTCATGCCTTCTTCAAAAAGAACAAGTTGAAGAAGGAAGAGAAGTGGGTAGGAATGCGGCTTAAGCGCTTGGATAAGGTGAAAGCGGGGCCTCCTAAATAAGCGGAGCGCTTGTGAGGCAATCCATCGTTCAAGTGAGCTGCGAGAAGTATTTTACGCGAATGTAGAGAAGCTCGGGCGTCAGAAACTTGAACTTGCAGTAGTCGCCAAATCCGATGATCAACTGGCTGTTTAGAGTAAATGTACTCTTCGGGGGAATTTTCTTCCCTGAGAGGAAGGTCCCGTTCGTTGATCCTGAGTCTTGCAGTGTCCGTTGACCGTCACGCGCTCTTTGAATATAGGCGTGAAACTTTGA
>JARGOJ010000046.1:0-5432 GCA_029210225.1 Planctomycetota bacterium | reverse complement strand
TGGTGGGGGAGAACGACTGTATCAATGGGATTGTAACTCCTATTTTTGACCTGCCCCCGTGTCATGCGTCGAGTCTTCATGAACTCCGAGGACTTCGTCACTTCCGCTTCATTGAGCAGCATAAGACAGTCGTCAGAGTGTTTTCGAATGAATTCTTCTTTGTCCAAAGTGCCAGAGATACGAGCGAGCTTTGCGAGTGTTGTCGCGTTTCGATTTTGCTGAAGGAACTGAGAGATACTCGTCGCGCCTGTCGTCTTGGTTCCTTTGCTGTCAACATCGAGGTTATCCGGCAATTCAACAAGGCCGCTTGGACGTTTGGATACGACGGTGGAGGGGCCCTTAACACTGGAGCTGTAACCAAGGAAACGGGAGAGTTCATAGTTTAGTTGGGCGCTACCACCGCGCTTAGAGATGTAACCGTCCGCTTTGAATTTTCTGGCGAGGCTACGCTTATCTGCGGGCTCTTCTTCACCTGCGACCAGTATAGTTCCTGAGGTGGATTGCCGAATCATGTCGACGAGCTGATCGCAGCGAAAGCCAGAAACATTCATACCTACAATGGCGAGGTCGATTCGATTTCTTGCTAAACAACTCACAGCCCGCGCCCATTTGTCAAAGTAATAGAGCGTGTGCTCCTTTGAAAGAGTGCTGGCGACGATCGATTCGAAATCGTTATCGGAATCAATGACGAGTACATTTGAAGCCATGACCGCGTGTTTACTTTCTTAGCCATCAATAAATTTGGAAGCAGAATCGCCAAACAAGAGTGCGCTTCGAAGGTACTTTTGTCAATTAAATATTTTAGTCTAAGTCCGGTAAAATAAGGATCGAGGCGAATTTCTATATTCACTGCCATCCTAAGCTATTTACATTATGTCGCTTATGAAAGAAACGTCCCATTTACAAACCGGCCCCAGCCTTCCCTCGGCTCTTAGCTCAGCGTTTCGGTGTATTCCAATTCACTCTTGAGGTGATGAATGCATCGCGTCCTTGCAAGCGCTAGCTTTGAACGTTTTGCAGCTCTTCCTCTCCAAGCAAAAGTGAGATGAACTTAGTGAAAAGGACAACCTACGATCAAAGTTCTCGTAAAATGGGCCCCTGAAACCCCAACCTGACAACATTCGGAGGTCAAAGCTTTGCCACAAGACCTGGAATCCAATCAAGAGCAAAACTCTCCCAAAAATGCGGAGAATGAGCCTAAGAGTGAAGCGGTCAAAGCGTCAAAGGGTGTGCCCCCGGTCTTCGTCATCGTCGTTTGCCTCGTCGTACTGACCCCCTATTTTTACCTCACTTTCTTCACCAAGACTAGTAAAGGACCAGCCCTCCAGAAATCGCCAGTGACCAGGTCCCTCTCCCAGAAGCTCCTTGAAGAGAAGCAATATATATCGTCAGTGGCGAAGGAGATTGACCAAGACTTGAGAGGCAAGGACTCTTGGCGCTACCGAGAAGGCCTCGATATGACCGCCCCTAAGTTAGAGAGCAAAGAGCTTGCGCGGAATGAATTTCGCTTCTTCTCCAAAGCGGAGAGCTTGATTCAATCTCCCGATCGCCTGGACGCTTTTCACTCTTGGATCATCTCCACAAATCGAATTTACAAGGTTCGTCGAAATCAGTTCGATCAGGACGCCAAAATTCAAAAGCTCATAGCAGAATGGAATTGAGCGACCTCTAACAATTGGGCGGAGCCGCAAAGTCGAGTCGAGGGTCCCCATTCTATAGGCTCTCCTTCACGCACGCTTGGTTCGCTCTCAAATGGAGCCAGCCCGCCCGATGACTGCTTAGCCAAAGTCATAACGCCGATGTCCTCGGATTTGCTAAAAATATGAAGTCGCGAGCGTTGCCCTTAGCGACCTTTGATACAGTAATTCTTGGTTCCCTATGACGAACCGAGGAAAGGCCTTACTCAGATGACTTCCGACGATCCAGAAAAACAGATTCGCGAACTCGAAGAGCTCCTGGCAGAAGCGAAAAAACTGGAATCTCAAGCTCCGCCGACTCCCTCAGCCCCCCCAGCTCCTCCATTCAATCCCCTTTCAGACTGGGTTGGTGAACTGTCCGATTGGTATCGAAGCGGTGAAGTCACAGCGTTCTTGCTCACCGGGAACATCTACGACGACTGTCTCTACAACGGGAAAGAAGGCCTCACAACGTCCAGCTTGACCAGCTTCCTCAGTGACTACCTCTTCGGATCCCGCGATTCAACCCTCGTCTACCACCCCGGGCAAGGGATTGATGTCAATCATGACAATGGCTATGACGACTTCCGGAGTTTCGTCACCAAGGCCACCAAGAACTCCGATCCCCTCCCCCGCGATTGGGACAAAGCAACTCGGCTTATAGATCGCTACGTTCTTGCTCGGTCAACAAGCCAGCGCAAAAAGTCTTTCCGGAGCTTCGGCGTTATTATCAGTCATCTTCAAGATTGTCGCGATCCTCACGCCTTGGCGCGCTTTAGCGCCATGGCCGAAGACCCATACACGCGACCAAGCTTCAACTTCACCCTCTGCCTGCTCGCTCCGGACCTCAAGCGGGCGCCAGAGGGCATAGTCTGTAATCCAAGAATTTGCCGCCTCAACGTCGCTCTACCTCGCGCTGATCAACGAAAAGCCTTTATTGAATCGATGATGCAAAAGCATCCTGAGTTAGATGAGTTGCTGCAGCTCCCCGTCGGTGACTTCGTCGACCTCACCGCAGTCACACCATTGATAGTGATTCAGAAAATCATTAAACGAGCCGTCGCCGTGTCTGCAACGATCGACGCCGATGCCTTACAGAGACTTACTCGCGACTTTATTTAACAGTGAATCACAGCGCGCTAGGCGTCTGCTTTTGGCGCGCTCTTCAATTTCAGAAATACGATCCCAAAGAAGAGACCAAAGATAAGGTCATTCGCGCCATAAATCGTAAAAAAGACCCCGGGCAAAAGTGAGTCCTCGTAAATGGCTGGGAGATCGCCACTCCGTTCAGAAATCCAAATTGCATAATTAGTGATGTAGACCAGCTTCTCAATGAAGAATACTAGAGCTATGTTTGGCAACTTCGCGACGTGCTTCGCGACAGCGATGTAAGTCAGTCCCCAGATTGGAATACAAACCAGTCCAAGAAGCGAAAACGCCCCAGGGTCCCATTTCATGACGTCTTCATGCGCAGTAAAACCATGAGTCGCGAGTAAGACACCCACTATGTTCATGATTCCGGAGAGGACGAATCCTTTTGTGACCCAACGAGGAGTTTCCATGACTGTTTCCTTCACTCTCAATCACTACAATTTCAGCAGTGAATCGATTCGTTCTAACACGGCGATTGCACCCGTTTGTTCAAACATATCACGCGCCATTCCCAAGCTCTCAACCCGCTTCGTTGAGCCCAGGGGAGCATGACGACCTATCTCCATTAATATAAGAGCCTCGTCGTAGCACATTCCAATACGCCGAGCGTGGGACAAAGCAGAATCCCAGCGGAACTCCGCTTTCCTTGGCCGACCCGACACGAGCTGAAATAGTCCGTTGTACAACAAAATTCGCGGTTTGCTAATGGCAAAGAGCCCGGACATTCGATCGAGGATTTTGAATCCCTTAGACAAGGATCGCATCAAATCGGACTCCGCCATATCTAAGGTCAGCGCACCACGCCGTTTCTCCTCCAAAGACCAAAGCAAGACCGCCACGAGGGAGGTCCAACCGACGAATGTGTAA
The DNA here is from genome assembly GCA_029210225.1 of Planctomycetota bacterium. Taxonomy (GTDB): domain Bacteria; phylum Planctomycetota; class J058; order J058; family JARGOJ01; genus JARGOJ01. Next base: position 1,737 of record JARGOJ010000046.1, on the reverse strand, counting down.
ACCAGGGTTGGGACCGCCTCACTCATTTTCATGAGGCCCATTTTCGCCAATGCATAGGCTCTCTGGTGCTGGCCGGCGTTCCAACAAAGCCGACTCACGAGACCATAAAGCCGGATTTCGTCCGCCGGATTGACAGACTCCTCTAAAAGCTGTTCGGCACGCGCCATTAGCTCTTCCGCCTCCCCCTCCCGAAGCCCTGCTTGGAGACCCGTTTCAATAATACCGCTCGTTCCCCAGGCCTGCGGTTGAGGATCCCCACGACGAGTACCCGATTCGTAAATGGACTGCCAACGATCGCGTCCAGTCTGGTAGTCCCCGAGGCAAACGTCAATCATTCCAAGTATACCTTGGCATTCTTCCCAGCGTCGACTTGATCCAATGGTTTGACTATGCTCACAGCCATACTCAAGGATGGCCCGTCCCTCTTCCCAATGGCCATAGCTACTGTGATAGAGACCAAGCATGAGATAAGCCGAGCCATTGTCATCGGGACGGGAGCCCAGGAACTCAATAGCTTCCAGGCACTTGGCGTTGTACGTTTTTGCGACCTTGGGGGCCGGTACGAGGCCGGCCATAAGACACACGAAACCAAAGGCCGCCATCGACTCGACGCATCGTCCCGCACGCTCCGCCAAATTGAGCATGGCCGCTGCGCAATGCATGGCCTCCAACGCCTGGGCCTCCAGCATTGAGATCGCACCAAGGGTTTGATACCAACGAATTCCTGCCTTTAAGTGCTTTCGCTTCAGTTCATCCGTTTCAACCTTAACGCCCTTGACCTTGCGGAAAACCTGACGGCAAAGCTGCCCGGCAAATTGTGTCAGCGACCCCGCCCGGGATTTAGGCGATGCATATCCGAGAATACGGAGCGCTTCTTGAAGATAGGTTCGACTATCCGCGAGTTGGCCCATCTCGTAGTAGGCTTGCCCAAGCTCACCGTGCCAACCAGAAAACTCAAGAGCGGCCCGGGTCTCACCCAGCTTGTCGCTTAGCTCAATAGCTTTCGTATAAAAACGAACCGCTTCATGATTCGCGAACAGGTTCTTTGCATTGGCGGCGGACCGTGCGACGTATTCAATCGCCTTACGCAAATCAGCGGCTTCCGCGTCGACACAGTCAACCGTCTGACACCAATGATGCGCCAATAGAGGATAGAGCGACTGAAGATCTTCGGCGTGGTCCTCTTCAATTGAAACAGCAGCCGACCTGTGAATTTGCTGTCTTTGCGACTCGAGCATCATGTTGTAAACAGCCACTTGGGTAATCGCATGCTTGAACTGAAATTGCTCGCTGTCCGCCCCTGGAACCGGTCTTATCAGGTCCTTCTCAACCAAGACCCTAATATGATCGAGTATTTCTTCAGCCGCAAACTGATTGGGATGGGTATCTGAGACTAAACCGAGTGAGAAGTTCCGACCGATAACACTCGCGACTTTGAGCGTTAGCAACTCATTCATCGACAGCGAGTCAAGGCGGCTCGTGACGATACCTTGAACAGTGTCCGGGAAATCAAGAGTGCTAAGGTCCAGGCTCATGTCGGCAATAGCACATTCTCCATTTTGAATTGACAAAATCCCAGAATCTCTCAACGCGTAGGCAAATTCCTCACTGAAGAAAGGATGCCCCTCCGCTTTGTCGATGATCAACTTTGAAATCGCGTCGGGGAGGGAACTCACACCGAGATTGCGGCATACTAAGTGACAAATGGCCGTTGGTGTCAACGCACTCAAAGAGATC
>JARGOJ010001061.1 GCA_029210225.1 Planctomycetota bacterium | reverse complement strand
CTCGAATTGATTCGCTAAAAGAGCTTCAGGAGGCTTATCTCCTCAGCTTCGGGCAAAATATTGAGACTGAAGAATACTTCGCCAAGCGATTTCTCATCGGACAAACTCACGAGCGTATCGGCCTGGATCATAAGTGGTATTTTGGGAGTTACTCGAAGCTCTTTGAAATTGTGACGCGGCGCCTGGTTGCGCATTACCCTGAGAATTCAGAATCGATCGAATTGGTTTTGACCTTACAGAAGGTTATGGCCCTCGATGTCCTATGCGCGGAAGAGGCCTACTATCACGCCACGACCGATCGATTGAGTCATACCCTCGAAGAGCTTGAGCGAGTACACAAAGACCTGGAGCAATCGTCGCAGCTCGATCATTTGACTCAAATTAGTAACCGACGACACTTAATGGAACGTCTCGACGAAGAGCTGAATCGAAGCCAGCGATACAATCGACCATTCTCATTGCTTATTGTCGACGTCGATTCCTTCAAGAAAATCAATGATGACTTCGGCCATCTCTTTGGCGACTATGTGCTGACACAGGTCGCCAAGGAGATGAGAGCCATGCTGCGGAACAGCGATGTCTGCGGTCGCTTTGGTGGTGACGAATTTATTGTTGGATTGATTGAAACCGACGCAGAGAGAGCATTTCAGGTGGCCGAGAGACTCCTGGAAAGGGTATCCGGCCACAACTTACGTTGGCAGGACAAGGAGTTCCTTGTCACTGTCACCATAGGGGTGGCGACCTTTGGTTGCTCACAGACGGTCAAAGATTTGATTGCTGTCGCTGATAAAGCTCTCTATCGAGCTAAAACGGACGGACGGAATAGGGTTTATCAGTAAGGTAAAACGGTCTGTACATGCTTGACGCAGAGGGGCGTTATCTCTCGTCGTCAGAACAGACCTTCCACTCGTTCCAGATCGACAAGCCGACCAAAGCCATCCCGAAGTTTATGAAGGGTCTTCTTCAATTTTTGAGCCTCAAGATCGGGCTCCCCAAAGGCTATGGACAATTGCTTTTGGTCGTGTTTACCAAGCACTTCTTCAACCAGTGGAAAGAGAACTTCACTCTCACGTCGGACATGAGTTCGATAGATATTCGCGAAGAAGTCCGTCTTTTCAGCCCAAGTGACCCCCGCCGCGTCGTCGCCGTCGGCATAGGCTTTTGCGGCAACGATCATTTGATCGAGCAAGGAATGGCAAACTTGAATCTCGCGCTCGAAGATTCCCAAAATCCCACCTTGCCGCAATACACCGTTCTTCTCCAAGGCGTCGTAGAGCAATTGGTCTTTGCGATAGTGACAGGAGCTGAGAGTGAGTTGGATCGCCTCGTTGAATTCGAGGAGCCAGCGCCTTCGCACTGTCGTTCCGACTTTGAGGACGAGGGCCACTTCATCCAAAGTGTCCATAAGTCCAAGTAGCTTCTCCTGCTCCTTGGCTAATATTTCAGTTGCTTTCTGCATAGGAATCTCCCGATGATTGAGTTTTTCCTTGTCTAAGCAAACGGGCTGCCGAAAAAAGGAGAATTCATGCTTGTGGTGGTAACTAGGATTGCGGGAGGGTTGAGTCAACTGACGAGTGAAAGGTCGCGACTGCCAAATTAATCAGCGGAATTATTCCCGAGTCGTGCCAGATTAAAGAGCCGTTAAGAAATGGCGATGGGTCGCTTGGATGTCATTCTAGGAACGAGCTGATTGATGGAGCGTAAGAAGCGAAACCAATGAACTAGTCCAGGGTAAAGGAAGGGCTTCCCATTGGTCATGAGGCAAACGCTGATATCGCGTTCCGGGTCGGCGAAGACAAAGATGTTCATGAGCCCGAGATGACCAAACAGCCGCGTTGTTTCCTTGCCAAAGAAGCTGAGATACTGACTGCCAAGCATGAAGCCCATGCTGTAACGCATAGGATAACCAAGGGTTTGATCGCGCTCTAAATAACTCTGCTCAAGCAAAGCGCGGCGGACAGTTTTTGGATGGAAAATTTCCTGATCGCCAAAGCGCCCATCGTCTAAAAGAAGCTGGAAGAATTGGCTGGCCTCATCAGCGGTGCCAATGACATTGCCCCAGGGAACAACAGAGCTTAGAAAGCGGTCTGTATTCGAAATCGTGACGGCCTCCTCCAAGCTCAAACCAAAAGCGCTTTGGAAACTCTGGGTGAAAGGCCAGGGGACTCTAGGGCCGGTGAATACATTGGGCACAACTTGGCTTAGTTGATCTCGTTCAACACCAAAGTTGAAGCTCTTGAAGCCCATTCGGTCTCCAACATTCTCCCTGAACCATTGACGCAGGTTCTTACCTGTTGTCCGCTCCACAACCTCTCCAAGCAAGAACCCCCCCAGAATGGCTTCATAGGCGAGCTTACGCCCAGGAACCTGCCTGAGCTTTAACTTGCAAAGCCTGGAAATGAGGGCCTCTCGACTTCCAACAACTTCATACAATTCATGGCCAGAGATCGAAGGAAGGCCGGAGCGATGATTGAGAAGATGGCGCAGCGTGATCGCTCCTTTTCCATGCCGCGCAAATTCAGGTATGAACTCGGCGACCGGATCGTCGACATGGAGGGTGCCGAGGTCGTCAAGGTGATGAATGATCATCGCCGTAATGGGTTTTGAGGCTGAGAAGAGATTGAACAAGCTGTCTGGTGTGGCCAGCTTCTTTGGTGTCTCCGAAGAATCTCCAGGGGCGTTGCCCTGCTCGTGACCAAGCGCACCTTGGAGGACAACCTTTCCATGGCGACGCAGGGAGAAGGAGATGGCTGGATGGGCTCGAGTTCTATAGAGCGACTCGACCCCCCGCCAAATCGAATCGACCACTCCTTTACTCAAGCCCACATCCCGAGGATCGACCTCTTGGTGATGCCAACGGGTCGTCACTCGGGCCATAGGGTAGGGCGTGATCGAACGAAAGAGACTCATAGCTTGGCTTTCAGGTTAAGAGTTCGCCTGCTGTGGGTATTGACGCTCAAGTTCATTGACGATCTTGTCAAAGGCCTTTTTAAAGCTCGTGACAAACTCCTCTTTATTCCCTCGAATCGACAATGAAACAACCTCACATAGAAATTGAGGGCCTTGGACCTGGACCATGAG
>JARGOJ010001060.1:839-3085 GCA_029210225.1 Planctomycetota bacterium | reverse complement strand
GGGGTCCCAATGAATTGCCCTGTGACTGTTAAGCCGCCTTCCTTCGCTTCCGAACCGAAGTCTTTAGCGAGCCCAAAGTCGGTTATGAGAGGGCAGCCGTCCGAGTCGCGGATGAGAATATTGGCCGGTTTAATGTCGCGGTGAAGCACAGCGCGGCGATGAGCGTAGGCCAGCGCTCGTGCGATCGTCTCTGTGAGGCGGGTTGCCTCTCTGGGTTCTAAGGGAGAATCAGTGATGACTTCTTTTAATGATGAGCCTTCAATCAACTCCATGACGAGGAAGTGGTTGCCTTCGAATTCGCCGACGTCGAGCACCTTCACCATGTTGGGGTGTGACAGGCGGGCGGCTGTTTCGGCTTCGAGTTTGAAGCGTGAGATCGATTCGGCGCTGGCGAGTTTTCCGGCGAGCAAGGTCTTCAGCGCGACTTTGTTTCCGAGCTTTAGATTTTGAGCGACATAAACCGCGCCGACGCCGCCATGACTGATCTCGCTGAGGATCTCATAGTCGCCAATTCGTTTGAGTCCTTGGGAATGAATGTCGATGGAGCTTTCGGAGTCGGCTGTGGTGTCATGAGAGAGGGAGGGCATGCCTTCTATTTTGCCAGGGATCACTGTGTTATCGAGGGATTGCTGGCCGATGATAGCGGAGCGAATTTCGTTCACCGCTGGGATGACGCCGCTAATGGTCGGCTGAAAATCGCTCGCTATGTTTTCGTTGATCGTTGGTAAGAGGTCGCTGTTGCTCGCGAGGGGATTGCCAAAGGCTTGGTTAACAGAGAGGGTTTGGGACAGGTCCTCGTCGACGATTGGGGTCAGTCCTGAGCGGGACAGGGTTTGAGAGAGGTCTTCGTCGATGATTGGGACGATGCCAGAGCCGGAGAGCATAAGGAAGTCAACGTGTTGCCGGGCGCGATCGGCCTGGAGCGGATCGATCCAACCCTTTAATACGAGCACCGCGCAGAGATCCTTGCCAGGATGCTGCGCTAATGAACGGTAGGCCTCACTGAGATATTCTCGGGTGCTGAGCCCTTCATTGAGGAGATGTTGCCCTTGCAGGAGGTTCCGATCCACCATGATCCCTTTTCATAATTCTCTTGGAATTATAAGAGATTGATCAGGACTTGTGGGGGGACCCGGATTATTTGAATGGGAATGTCAAAGGCCAGAACCTATTCAGGGGTGTTTTCCCAATTTCGGAGCTGGTCTTTGATTTGCCGTCGTGCTCGTTTCTCCTGGCGGATTTCCCGGCGCTTTTCGGGATCGCTTTGCTCCCGCTCGCGCCAGTAAAACTTCCAGTTAGCCCCAATGGGACGGGCCGCGTTCCCTGAGCCTAAATGTTTGGGGTCCATTGTCCCAGTGCCTTCTTTTTAGGGGTTGTCGTTGTCAGAAGGGACGAAGGTGTTGCTTAGACCTGTCGCATCGCTTAGGGGAATTGTTTTTTCAGCGATTCTGGATTGTATTCCCAGTGCCAGGGCTCATTGGAGTAGGGGTACCAGCCGTAGTCTTTGGCGAAGAAGAACATCCACTTGTGCACCGGGGACGATCGCATGTCCATGACGTTGGAGAAGGGCCGCGTGGAGATCTCTTTGAGCTGGCCGCTGTAGCCTGGATTGAGCGCCAAATCGATCGCCAGGCCGTAATTATGAGTGCTGACGCCTTGGGCAACGGCGGCGCCGTTCTTGTTCTTTTTGGCCAATCTCTTCTGATGTTTGGGGCTTCGAACCGCGGACAACACTTTGAGATGAACGCCGTCTTTGGCCGCGGCTGCGCGCATGAGCCCGTAGCTCTTGGCCGCTTCGTTATGGAGGCGCCCGCTCTTCTGGCCGGGGATGGCGCTCAGCTTGGGCTCAATCTTTGTCCAATCGAACGGCAACTTATGGGGGCCAGTATTGACGCGCCGTTCGGGGCAGAGCTTCTTCAGTCCGCGGACCAGATCTCTCGCACGTTTCTCATTGGGTCCTGCCGGTGAACCGGGGTAGTCGTTTCGGTGCCAGGAGAAGCTTCGATGACTTGCGCCTTCCGCCCCGAGGAGGTCGACAGTGGAGCGCTTGGGGTCGTGGATGAACTTCAATTTGTCTTTGCGCTTTTTCAATGATCCTTGAAAGGGTTTGGCGGGAGCCTTGGGGGACTTGGTCGTGCCTTTGTCTGAGGGTGGGGTGGCTTTGTTAACGCGGACGTATTTGCCAGAAACCCATCCTCTCAGCTCTTTGCCTGCGGACTGCCCTTTCACTCGGAACCAGCCGCCAG
>JARGOJ010001060.1:0-818 GCA_029210225.1 Planctomycetota bacterium | reverse complement strand
CTCCCAACGACCGGATGCTTTGTTCCTGGGCCTTTGCGAACATTGAGTCGACTGGCTGTGACTTCCCCAGTTTTTTCTTTCGCGAAGCTTGGATTGAGAAAGAAGTATGAGCCAATGACGACGGTGAAAAAGAAGAGAGCGCGTTTCATAAATTGCCCCTGGGTTTAGGTGGCTTTCAGTTTAGCAAATTGGAGTCTCGGCCCGACTTCATAGAAGCGCGCCGATGCTCTTTTTAATCGTGGAAGAGATCAATTTAAGAAGGGGTTTTGGGTGGGACCATCACCTCGCGGACCGTTTCAAAGAGCGCGCCCAAGCTCGCTCCTGGGCTGTCGCCAATAGAGACCCATCGACCGTCTTTGATGTTGAGCATCGACGAGACTTTTTCTGCGGTAAACTGCGCCAACTCATGATCGCGCAGCTCCTTTGTTTTCTTTGTTTCCGCAGTGAGTAAGGAGAGCGCGGCGTCTCTTTTTGCGTCGGCTTGAGATCGTGTTTTAGACAGTTGGAAATCGAGTTCTGCCAGCTCCCGTTTCAGTCTAAGATCCAAGAGTTGATTGGACCTCTCTTCGTTCTTTAATGCTAATTCATGGTCGAGTAATAGCTTCTTTTCCTTAATCTCAGCTCGACTCTTAATTTGTTGGATTTGAACGGAGTTTTGTTGCGCGAGTAATTGAGCCCTTTGCTCTTCCAATTCCAAGTTGGCCTGAGCTTCGTGGGCTTGCCTGTCGCGCCGGGCGTTGGCTTCTTCGTTGGCCTCTCGTGTTTCTTTTTCTCGAGTGCGGGTCGCGACACGCTCGGCGGTTTCAAGTCGAATGCTC
>JARGOJ010001059.1 GCA_029210225.1 Planctomycetota bacterium | reverse complement strand
GAAACCACCAGTGATCAGAATGCGTCCGTCGAGGAGAAGCGTGGCGGTGTGGTTGCGTCGGGCGAGGAGAGGGTCGGTCGCGACAATTTGAAAGGCGCCCGCGCTGAAGATTTCAAGCTGGTCGACGAGGCCTGCGCCGTCTTGTCCGCCGCTTACGACAACGCGTCCGTCGGGGAGGCTTGTCATGAGGAAGTTCTCACGAGCCCGAGCCAGGTTGCCGACTGTCTCGACTCGGCCGTCAGGGTCGGTGCTGTCGATCACGACCTCTTCTGCGGAGTCCAAGAGCCCGCCGTTCCGACCTCCGGCAATGAGGACGCCCCGGGCTGATCGAGACGCTTGAGCGTTCTCTCGAAAGGTTGAGAGAATTGGACCATTGCGGAACTCGTTGGTGGCGATACTAAATAGGAAGGATGTGCTTTGCGGGACGCCTTGATCGTCTCGTCCAAGTCCGACGAACACTTGATTATTCGGGACGAAAGAGCTGATTGGGTTGCTCAGGGTCGGGAGTATGTCGCCTTCGATGGGGCGAAAACCATCCGAGTTGTTGATGACGAAGGGAAGCGAGAAGCCAGGGTCACTGCGACCATCGCGGCCTACGGCGTCGACTTGAAAAGTAATGTTGTTATGAATCCCCGCACCGAGGTCGGCGAAGCTGTCCCAGATGACCGTATGGGAGACGCCGAAGGAATCCGCACGCCGGCTTACGGTGGAAGGAGACGCGGCTGTGAGGGTCATATCGGTGGAGAAGTTGTTTCTAACGAATTTAGGAAAGACGTTGGCGAAGCGCCCGTCTTGATCGCGCAGACGAAAAGGGACCACGATGTCCCCGCTTGGTTCTCCTGTGGGCTGAAAGACCTCGACAAAAGTCAAGTTGGTGTCGTCGTCCCCATCGGAGCAACCTGTGGCGAGCGCAAGGCTGACAAGCAGGATCGAGAGGGAAAGTTGGGTAGACTTGAACATGTATGTTGGGTCCTTTCAGTCGGCCCGCCCAAGATGCGTCGAATTGCAACGCGCCGGAAGCGAAGTGTAAAGAAACACCGTCAAGCTTCAAGGGTGGAACTCAGATCTAGGAGGAATCAATCGAGAAAACCGAGCAGTGGTGGGAACCGGGCTACATAAGAGTTCTCGTCCTCCATCTCATTTTGAAAGGACTTATGGATCTCGGGGCGGGCCGTCCAGTGGCGATTTGGCTGAATGTGATGCGCTTGGTGATAGCCTTCGTTAAACATAAAGAAGTTGTAGATCGAGCCTAAGTAGGACACCGAGTTCGCGTGACGTTTTGTTGAGTCTGTGGCAGCAAAGTGCTCGTAGTAGTTTTCGAGGTGGGCGAGGAACCAACCGAGATAAAAGACAGCGATAAAAACGGTGACAACGAAGAGCCAAGAGAGGTAGAGCCAAAGGCCGAAGGTCAGCAATACGACGACCAGCTCCATGAAAAACATGGGGCGGGCGCCCTGCCGGCACAACTCGGCGTAGGCAAACTGAGTCCCATCACGAAAGAGGCTTAACGCACAGTACGGCACCACTCCTTCTTGCTTGCCATCTTTGCCAAATCTCCAAGTTGACGATGGATCCAAGGTCGTGTCATCGGCGATGCGGTCGTTGTTGTAACGGTGATGAACGAGGTGGTGATACTTATATATGGATTGTGGAAGGAAGAGGTTGCCCGAGTTTAACAGGCTGAACAGCTTGTTAAGCGTGGAGCTCTGAAAGAACGGAGTGTGAAGAAAATTGTGAGTGATCACAATGGGGTTGTAATAGAAGATCAATGAGGCGGGAGCGACGAGGACCGCGTGGGCCCACCAGGGGAAGGCGTCGAAGTAGTAGGCCCAGGCGGTGAACGCAAACCATTGAGAGACGGCGATGAGAAAGAGTGTGGAATCCCAGAACGAGTGGCGCCAAATTTTCATGGCTTCTTTCTAAGTCGAGACCTGCTTGGGCAATGCTCGGCGCTGTCGATAGTCGTGGTTTGGCTCACTAATTCTCGGCGTTACGATCGGGGAGGCTGAGGTCGTCGAGCTTCGACTTTGTGAATTTGCGTGTGGCGCTGTGGAGATGTTGAAGCTTGTTAAAGATCGAGGTGGTGTTACTCGCGTCTTTCTTTGTGGTTTGCTTCTCTTCACATCGGTTGCAGAGTTGTTGGCTGGCCCCGGTCGCTAGGATCGAACGGGATACCTTTCGGCTTGATCGTTCGTCGAGTTCGACACCGCAGCGTTCGCAACGCCCTCCGCGGCTGCGTTTCTCTTGATGAAATTCGAGGGAATACTCTTCAGCGCCGAGCTTTAGGGCGTCTTTGTTCGAGAGGAAGTGGTAGTCAATTTTATGCTCATTGACGAAGGTGCCGGTCTCGCTTTCGAGGTCGTCAATTTCAATGCCGAGGTTTGTGACACGAATCTCAAAATGTTCTGCGGCGATGCCCTCGTGCTCTAGGACGATGTCGCATTTCGCGTCGGAGCCCACGCGGACACGGGTCCGGGCGAGGGGATAGTATTCACCGCTATTGTTGTGGCGTAGTCCGATTTCCATATCCCAAAACTCCCGCTAGACAGCCTCAATGAGCGTCGGGCTGGTCTGCTAATAAAAACCGCAAGATCGCGCTGAGTCAAAGAACAAGCGCAATCATGTCGATTCATAATTCAGCTTATCAGAAGATGCCCGACTCGTCCTGTTCCCGAGCGAGTTCCATAAGAAGAGCTGATACGTGAAGGTTGACGACTCCGGGTTTGACACTCTCTGGATCTTGTGGTGTGAAGCTGAAGCGGCCTTGGCGCCTTCCGAGGACCGTTCGTGCGGCGACAGCCTGCACTAAGTCTCCGTTGACGGCGTCGATGATTCGCCCATTCTTGAAGCGAACTGTGCCTTTGAATTTGCCACCCTTGGAATCGCCTTTGACGACAAGGATGCCTGTCTTCCCGTGGAGTTCGATCATTTGAACGAACTCGACAAGTTCATTGGAGGAAATCGAACCGCTAAACATGGCCGAGTCTTTACCCAGAGTGTCAATGACGATGTCGTCCGAAGTGCCGGCCTTTTCGAGCCATTTCATCTCTTCGTAGAGTTCAGAGATAGAGTTCGGGCGTTTGTCTGG
>JARGOJ010001058.1 GCA_029210225.1 Planctomycetota bacterium | reverse complement strand
CCACGTCTTTCATCAGATGCGAGTCAAAGCCATGAGTCAAGACTTCAGCTGGCGCAAAGCCGCCGCCAAATACGAAGCCCTGTATCAACAGGCCATCGCGACGCGGCAAGGCTTTTAGGCGCCAAAAAAAGCCAAGACATAAAAAAACGCCACGGAATAGATCCGTGGCGTTTTCTGTATTTTGATCAGCGCGAATGAGTTCGCCCTGCCAGATTGTCAAAGACATCACTCGCCTTTTCCCAACCAGACGTTCAACTTCTCTTTGACGCCTTCAGAGACGTCAGACCATTTACTTTCCAATTTATCCCAGCTCCCGTCGAGACAATCTTCCAACAATTTCAATCGGTCATTAATGGCTTTTGTTGCTTCTTCACCAAGCCCTTCCGCATCCGCGGTTTTCTCCAATAACTTGGCCTCTAATGCCTTTTTCTTAGCAAGAATTCTTGTTCTTAATTCACTCATTTAATCTCCCTTATTTGACTGTTTACAATTCATTAAAATGACTCTATAGACTGGAATCGGTACTTCTCATTAAGAATCTTCAATGGTCCGGTCTAGCAAACCATCCTGGAGCAGCGTCGTCTCGTCCCCCAAAGTCTCCGGCGCCTTCTCTTTCGACTCTGAATCTCCAGCCCTCTTCGACTCAAGATCGGCATAAATCATTTCTGGGTTATATTCCCAAATCGCGCCGGTTCCAATATCAACACCGACCGCGACAATCCCCGGCACAACCCCTAAGAGAAACCAGGGGAGGTCTAAGAGCGCATACGGGTTCAAGGTCCTATGCATCACAATGTGTTTTGGATGATAGCCCTCTTTTGAAACAACAATATCTCCCGAATGCCAACGAGTTAAAGAAACGACGGCCGGTGTCCGAGCCCGGGTGTGACCATCCGTCGCAACGATAGCCCCCTTAGGATTGGAGTCGACCGAGATCTTCTGATGAGTTCCCGTAAGAATGGTCGCGCAGCCCGTATAAGACGTGAGCACAAATAAAAAAATAATAGATCGTATCGTCAACTGACGCATAAATCTCCTCATTCAAAAACTGAATAAAATAAAGGGCAGTTAAATATAGTGAATTGCCCTGGTCTAGATAAGAAATAACTCTAGACTCAATAGAGAGGTTGCACTTGGAACCTCAATCTATTCCTGCTGGCTAGATCAGCCAGACAAGCTTAATATATCACAGTTTTCAGGCGCTGTCAACAATTGATCTCATGAAGCAGCTCGCCGAGATAGATAGACAATTAAAAAGAATGCACCGCTGCAATAGTCATCGCTTGATACTGATTGAATCCGCAAACGATTAAAAGCAGGCTGAGATGCATTTCACGACAATCATTGAATGACGACTCTTCAAAGGAACCTTGGAGAGACAGCTTTGAACCAATTAGCCAGCCAAATTGACGAGGAGATACGCTCCAAAAGCGAGCCAGGCAATGGCCGTCCCGGCTACTGACAAGACCCCCTTCATCTTCTCCCGCTGAGCTTGTTTCCTCGCACTCACTGCGCTCAGTAACATGCCTACCTTCTCATCTTTGACTAAGCTATATGAGTTCGCTGATTGACCGGCGACCGCCTTACCAATGACCGTCATCTCCGTATTGAACGGCAGATAACTCAGATTTTTTCGATGGTTTCCCGTGCCGTCCCCCTTCAGGTTTATTCGGCCGTGGACCTCCGTGGCATCGTTGATGACAAGAACTTTGTTTCCTTCCTCATCTTCGAGGTAAAAATCGTATTTCATAGTATCCCGGCTCATCGTTCGCCAGCCTCTATTCTTGCCGTGTCGAATGTACTCTTGCCATTCGATCTGCATCCAAGCACATTCATAGCTCTGATTGTAATCCACGTATTCGGCTTCCTGAGGCCGACCAATAAGCGCGACAGGCTGACCGTCAAAAAGTCCAAATCGACGGAGAGGAATAGGATTTTCAAGCAGGCTTGCTTGCTTCAAGCTTTGGACCCCGTAGAAAACAATAAAACCCGACCCGACCAACACAGCGAGCGCGGAGAGAACTATCACCAAAAGGGGAACGACTTGAACGGTCAATAATGGCAACATTATCTGGGATTCCATAAACTCTCATAGCTCCTGTTTAGACCGAAGAGACGCTTCAAATAGGCGATCACTGTTTTCCGGGCGCATCTCAAAGATCCCTTTAAGATCGCTTTTACTCGCAGCCCCCGGTGAAGCGTGCACTCCGCACTGGCTCGCGCTCATACTCTCTCTAACGCCACCCAGACAGCTCGGGGCTCATACTCTCCGAGCCATGACAACCGCCTCGACAGCAACTCCTCCGAGAACCCACAAAATATCGAGTGATTATAGCGTTGTCCACTTGTGTTGATAGATCGAGAGTGATTCAAAATGCTTGGCTGCAAGGAATGAAGCGCAGTAAGTGCGAGCTGATCCGGCATACCGGCTTACGAGCATTCGGGACGCAGCATCCCAGCTTTTTTCAACGCTCGCAGGTCGTCAAGACTAAATAGAAGGGAGTGATTCGACGAGGTTCGGCTTCTAATACTTGCTTTCCTTATTATCCGGCAATTCCCCGAATGAACACGCGCAGCTGTTAGCCTTAGCGATCATTGTCCGAAAAATCGTTACGCTCTTACTCTCCACCACTGAAAGTGGGGGGGATAGCAATTCCAATTTAGACCTCCACCAAAAGTCGCTACGCTTTGCTTGCGCCTTTTGACTCCCCCTACGGCTTCGCCGCATGAAGAGTATGCTCCTTGCTAATATTCTGCCGGTCCCTAAAAACCAACGATACCAACTATTGAGAATCACCACCTTCTATATAATGGGCACCGCTCTATAAATTGAAACATCCGTATGAGTCAAAACAACTCACACAGTTCGACCTTTCTATTCAATCTTCAATATATAGCCACTCATTCATTTCCCATGAAAAGTCGATTCACTTTTCAGAATGGCAGAGCACTAGAAACCCGTCACAAAATCCTTATCACCGTCTCCGATTATTTCTCCTCTTCGACTCGCTTTCGCAAAGCCCTTTGGGCCGCTTTCTTAACCAGATCGCTCCCATCCTTCAAGCACGAGCTTAAGGCTTTCGTAACCTTT
>JARGOJ010001057.1 GCA_029210225.1 Planctomycetota bacterium | reverse complement strand
ACTCAGACCAAACAATCACTCAAGTGCTGGTTTACTGCGACGGCCGCCTCCAAACGGCCCCTGTCAACGCTAGTCCGAGCCTGGATTCTCTCGCGACGACGGCGCTCATCGATACAGTGCTAGGCAAACTGGAACGCAGCCAAATTTGGAATGAAAAACTGTCCGACCTCAGCCGGGAGTACTTCTGGCAGTTCTGGTTCGCCACAGGCCCATCGCTGATCCTCAGCGCCATGGTCTTCTCAGCGGCGATCATCTATGTTCTTCGGCGCCGCACCACACCGGGGCAGCTAAACCTCCTTTCGGGGAAAGGGCTGCCCGGTATCGTCGCTATGCGAAAGGTGCTCTCTTCTCACTGGAAACGCGTCCCCACATCAGTCGTTGACACCCTCGATACGGGTTTTCGCGCCTTTCTATGCGAACATTCTATTATTGAGAACCCAGCCTCGAATGCTATCGCCACGTCGCTCCCTTTAGAATCAAGACTGGAAATTCAGATCCTACTGAAAGAGGCCGAAAAGTGGAAAAAGACAGCCTTCCCGATCAAACTAAAACACTTTAAACAGCACCAACAACAAATGGTCAATGTCTGTAGGAAGCTCTCTGCGCTTCACCAAGGTCGATGATTAATTCCCCCACTCCGAAAGTTTAGAGGAAAGCCCGTTGAGTCAACAAAATCTGCCGGCCGAAATAGAAGAGCGCAGCGCCAAGCTTAGAGAGACAAGGGTACGCATTCTTGAACAGCTCGATAAAGTGGTCATTGGTATGGGGCCCGTCGTTGACCTGATCCTCACCAGCGTCGTCGCCAGCGGACACATCCTCTTTGAAGGCGTCCCAGGCATGGCCAAGACCCTGCTCGTGAAGACCCTCTCCCAACTTCTCGGCAGCGAGTTCTCACGGATTCAATTCACCCCCGACCTCCTCCCCAGCGACATCACCGGGGGCTCTATCTACGATCGCAATACCGGTCAATTTGATCTGCGAAAAGGGCCCATCTTTACTCAAATTCTCCTCGCTGACGAAATCAATAGAGCGCCTTCAAAGACTCAGTCTGCGCTTCTTGAAGCGATGCAGGAATTGCAAATTACTATCGAAGGAACGACCTATCCCCTGCCGCGGCCATTCATTGTCATGGCCACCCAAAACCCGGTTGAACAAGAAGGCGTCTACCGCCTCCCAGAAGCTCAGTTAGACCGCTTCTTCATGAGGATTATTGTCGACTATCCAAGCCGTGCCAATGAATTGAGAATTCTTAAAGTGCACTCCGCTCCCCTCATTGATTTAGAGGAATTGCTGAACGCCGAGGAAGTCGCAAGCTATCAGGGTCTCCTGCAATATGTGCAAGTGCGCAACTCCGTCTACGAATACGTCGTTGACCTCGGAGAAGCCACCCGCAATCACCCCGACCTACTCCTCGGCGCCAGCCCCCGCGCCTTGGTGGCCTTGCTCAAAGGAGGCCAGGCGAGAGCCTTGCTTCATGGACGGGATTACGCGACTCACGAGGACATTCAAGAAATGGCTGGGCCCATTCTCAATCACCGTTTGATTCTCCGCCCTGAAGTCGAAATCGAGGGCAAAAATGGCTCGGATATTCTCGCGGCCATTGTGAAGAAGCAAAAGGTGTTTCAAGAACAGTGATCTGGACACGATTCGCCAAACTCATCCTCGTCTTAGGCCTTCTTCTCCTCGCGAGCGCCATTGTCACCGGACATCCGGCGATGCTCGTTGTTGGGACCTTGACGAGTGTTTGGATCATCTTAGAGAGCTTGCTCTTTTCAACGACACACTACTTCTTGCGTCGAGGTCGAATGACGATCCGGCGACAGTTTCCCGAACTCAGTAGTGATGGCGTCGCCTGGGCCGGCGTGAAAGTGCGCTATGAAGCGAAATGGACCTTGCCAGCCCTGCCCATCTTTGGCTCCATGAACATCCGTGAGTTTCTGCCGGGAGGCTTGGTTTCTCACGGAACAGAGTGGTTTGGCCTCTTTTATCCGCTCAAGACCTGTCGCTGGAAGGGTCAGATTGAAACAAAGCAGTCGGGCTTATACACCTTGCCGGGATTGAGCCTGGAAGTTTTTTCGCCGACCGGCTTTTTCCACAGCTTCATATTTATTGAAGCCCCCCTGAAGCTGAATGTCTACCCCAATGTCTTTGGAGTGAATGTTGCCCGTTCGTCAAAGAAATCACTGAATCGATTGTTACAGCTCGGCCTGCATCGATACAAAAACAAGGGTGGCCACGGCGAGCTTCTAGAAATTCGGGAATACGTTCCTGGTGATCAGATTAAACAGATCGCTTGGAAGATCTCAGCCCGTCGAGATGAGCTCTTTGTCAAGGAATTGGAGCGGGAAGTCCCGATCCGAACTTGGATGTTCGTCGATGGCGGCTACTCTTCTCGCTTCGGGTCCTCAGGGCAGCGGCCCATTGATCAGATGATCCACATTGTTGGTCAGGTGGCGCGAGGAACCCTCGATTCAAAGGACCCCGTGGGGGTTTGCTTGTTTCAAGGCGATCGAGGGTCATGGGTGGTTCCGGGAACGGGGCGCCAACACTTGTTTCGCATTCTTCGTCAATTGGCAGAGTTCTCATCGCAGCGCCCAAGTCACGCTTTTGGACAGTTGAAGGAGTTAAGCAAGAACGTCGAAGCCTACCTTTATCGCCGTTACCCAGAGCTTATGAGTCCGGCCAATAATCCCGAGCCGAGCTTGAGATTGCCGCCGCTAAACCGGGGAGAAATGCGCCGAAGAAAAGTTGAAAGGCATATGGCGGCGGTCGTGACGCTACTGTTGAACGATGGTCGCCTCGAACATGCTGCCTCCGCTATTTCTATAGCTGACAATGAAAAACTGTTCTCGAAGTTATTGACCGATTTTGCCCTCAAGGCCAATTTGCATGTGACAATTGAAGCGCATTTAACGGGCCCTCAGTTGATTGAAGAGAGTCGTGAGCGATTGGATCACTGCGCGAAGTTACTGTCCCTCGCAGTCACGAGGGCGAAGGATAATGAGGTTTATGTTCTCTTTATCGATTACATAGGCGGGTCCACAGAGAAGTTAATGAGGGCCGTTAGAGGAGCTCGGGCGCGACGTCACAAAGTGCTTGTGATTT
>JARGOJ010000045.1:10920-19097 GCA_029210225.1 Planctomycetota bacterium | reverse complement strand
AATGCGCGGCTTTGAATCGGGCACTCGGGTCGGACTCGACCTAGAGCATCTCCACAAAATGCGTGTCGCGGTTCGACGCCTTCGAAACGCCTTGACCATTTTTGGCGATTGCTTCGACCAAAGACGTATCAACGCCCTTAAGACCCAATATCGTTGGCTTGCAGAGGTGCTCGGTGTTGTCCGCGACCTCGACGTTCAACAAGCGAATCAAGAAGGATGGCAACAGCTCTTAGGCCAAGAACCCAAGGCCGGTTGGGCTGTCCTCCGTGCCACCCTGAACAGTCACTGGAAAAAAGCGCGACAACAACTGATCGATGCCCTCAACAGCGCCCGGTATAAAACTCTCTGCGAACGCTCGGTGGCCTTGTTCACGTCAAGTCCACGGCGCTCTGCAAAGCATCCAGGGCAACAAATCCTCGCAACCCTTGGAGCCGCCGTCATTCAAAAGCGCACCAAACAATTTCGCAGGAGGATTAAAGTTGTCCAAGCCCAAGGCACGGCAGAGGTCCTTCATGAACTCCGAATTGAGGGAAAGAAGCTGCGCTACACCACAGAGTTCTTCAAGCCCATCTTCAAGGGCAAGGTAAAGAAGGACATCGCCAAGCTCTCGGAGTTCCAAGAGAAGCTGGGGGATTTCAACGACAATTGCGTCACGGCCGACTTTGCCGCACAGCTACGAGACCAAGCCCTCGAAGACTGTCCCGAAAACGGTCCGTATCTCTACGTACTTGGGCAACTCTATGGTTGGATGACCCTCAGCTCAAACACCGCCCAACGAGAGTGTGAAGACGCCCTCAAAGAACTCGGCGGGCGAAAACTGACTGAGAAGCTTGAGGCCCAGGCCCAAATCATGCTCCAGAATGCTATGAAGAAGCGGAAAAGCAAGCGCAAGCGCAGCTAAACCCATCTCTGAGCATTCAAAACGAGCGTCACTAGAGAGGAAACACGCCCATGCGCATTTATCTACTCCGGCACGCCAGCGCCGAAGCCCGAGGCCCCGATGGCCAGGATGATCCAGCCCGAGCCTTGACTCCCAAAGGTCACAAGCAAATACGTGAACTCGCTTCCACCGTTGCCCGACTCAAGTTCTCGGTCGATCACATACTCTGTAGTCCCGCGACCCGTGCCCTTGAAACCGCTCAACGATTCCACAAGGCATTAAAGTTACCCAGTAAGCTCCCGCTGACCCTCGATGATCGCCTCGGAATCGAGGCCGAGGCCGAAGACGCTGAGGCCGCTCTCCGGGATTATCTTGATCAAAGCTCTGTACTCTTGGTCGGACACGAACCAACACTATCGCGCTTAGCCGGTCGACTTCTTGGCTTCGAAGATGCATGGCTCAGACTAAAAAAAGCGGGATTCGTCGAATTGAGACTTGTTTCAAAAGACCCGCTGCGCGCCGAACTTCATGGCTGGCTCCGCCCCGCGCACCTGCGTTCTTGATGCGAAGGGAAAACCGTGACACAGTTCTGGCTTGTGACGATTTGATGCGCAGGTCATAATGAAAATTCATGATCACCTACGACGACCTATTAGCAGCCCGATACCTCAATAAGAAACACCCTCACCTGCGAACCGCTCTAGAAAAAGTTCTAGAGTTTTTGGACGTGGGACGGGGCCAGGGCAACCTTTTGCAAACTCTCGTCATCAACGGAATGATTAGCAGAAGCGTCGCCTCGGATGTTCACAAGTATTCGATCAACCACAATCGAACCCGAGCCCTCAACCTCTTTATCGAACTGCTCAAAGACGCCGGAATTCGCACCAAAGACCTCCGCGCAGCACTCCGAACCCTCAAAGATCGCTCCGATGCGATCTCACTTGGAGAAGAACTCTCAAAGCGCGAGCTCATCGCCCGGAGCAAAGCCCGGAGCCTCCGATACCAAACCCGCATGGCCCTCGATCGCTATCGGTCGCTCCAAGTGCAAAAGTATCTAAAGAAAATCCGTAAGGGGCTACGCAGAACAACCGTGCTCAATACCGTCGGACGCGACGACGATGAAGACACCGATATCATCAACGACGACGAGATGAGTGATTCCCAGGAGCTCGTCCCCAGAAAAGCGACCGTCTCTGACTCTCAGGAAGGCCTCTCCTTCGACGCCTTTGACGACGATGAAAACGACGAGTCCGATGTCAATCTCAACCCCGTCCACCGAGACGAAGGGAAGAAGATTCTCACTCGAACCCTCTGCGACTCCGACGCAAACTTTGAAGCTCCCCGCTTCTTCATCCCAGAGTGGGTCGATATGTCCGACCCGCTCACCGGCAAGAATCTTAAAGAGTATCGCTTCCTCGGAAAAATTGGCATGGGCGCCATGGGCAACGTTTACCTATGCGATTCCAATCACCGAGAAGGACCCATCGCCCTCAAACTGCTCTCGAACGAAGCCGACGTCGAGAGCAAAGAACGATTTAAGCGCGAGGTCTTCATCCAGGGACTCTTACCTCCCCATGAGCGCATTATCGAACTCTACGACGCAGGGCGAACCGAGTCCGGCTATTCCTATCTCGCCATGGAGTTCTTTGATAGCACCGACCTCTTTAAGATCCTTGAAGTCGAGAAGCGAATCGATGCGCCTCGCGCGGTCTCCATTACTATTCAAGTGGCCGAAGCTTTGAATTGGGCTCATAAAGCGAAAATCGTTCACCGCGACCTAAAACCCGCAAATATACTGGTCTCCAACGTGGATGGTGACTCAAAGCTCGCCGACTTCGGGATCGCCCTCAACCTTGAAATGGGGGGGCTCGAAACCTTCGTCTATAAGTCCATGGACGGCACTGTCACCGGCACCGCCGAGTTTGTATCCCCAGAACAAGCCCTTGGTGGCAATTTAGACACTCGAAGCGATCTCTACTCATTAGGAGTTGTCCTCTACCTCATGCTAAGTGGGCGCCTTCCCTTCGAATCGGAGAGCTCTATGGGATATTTAACCTCTCACATGATGGAAGACCCCTATCCCATCGCCAAAGCATGCGCCGATGCTCCAGCCCCCGCTGAGCTCTACAAAATCACAAACAAGCTCCTGGAAAAAGAGCCCGATGATCGCTTCCAAACTGGAGAAGAGCTCGTTGAAGCCCTGTCGCAAATCAAGTTTGACGGGGAGCGAAAGCCGTTTGGCGGACTTTGGAAAGCCCTTGGGCTCAGGGCGCGCTCCTAACACTGTCCATCGGCCGCTGAGATAGCGCTTAAAACCAAGGCTCCCCTGATTCGTCTTTAAAAATGGATTCAATTTATTGAACACTACTCGCGCTCCGGCTATCGAGGGTGTAGTCTGTGAACTAGGAACCCGTTTCCTCAGCTTCATTTTCCTCAGAAGGTGATAGAAAAACTCACTTTATGTTCGAGGCTTTTGTAAAAGCAGTAGAAGAGACATTTGACGTCGTCGTTGAGGCTTCCGCTCGCCCTGTTGATGTAAAAGGCGAGCCCCCAGAAGATCGACCGCGCCCCAAAGATGTCTCCGCCGTGATTGGCTTCACTGGTGGCTATCAGGGTATGGTTATTCTCAGCTTCCCCGCCAATGTCGCCGCTCAAATCGTTGAGCGCAGCATCGGGGAAATCGTGATCGATGAAGAGGAAATCGCCGACGCCGTCAGTGAATTCCTCAACATGATTTCTGGCTCGGCCAAAAGAAGCCTGACCGCCGTCGGACGTCCAGTCAATATGAGCCTTCCAACGGTTGTTATCGGTCGAAATCACCGTGTCTTTCAGCACACAACCCAGCCTTGCATGCGCATCGACTTTGAGAGTGATCTTGGCCCCTTCTATATTCAAATGAGCCTTGAGAAGATGATCCGCGCAACCCGGGTTCTCGTGGTCGACGATTCGCGCCTTTCCCGACGCATTATGCGCAACGCCCTCGCCGATGTTCACGAGAAGGTCGAATTCATTGAGTGTTCCGACGGCGCTGGCGCAAAACGCACTTTGGATGAGCTATCCAACGACGTTGATTTAGTTGTCCTCGACTTCAAGATGCCCGACTATTCAGGCCTCGACCTCTTTCGAGCCATCCGAGTCACCCCCGCTAAAAAGCCTCTCCCCATATTGATCGTCACGAGCGACCAAACCGCGGATCGCCAGGTCGAGGCCCTCGGACGACAAATCACCCAAGACCTTCAGCCCTACCAAGTGCTGTACAAGCCCTACTCAGCGGATGCGGTTCGTGATTCAGCCAATGCCTTAATTGAAGCGAGTCAACGCGCCGTCAGCGGGCGCAGCCCCCGAATGTCCTAAACAACATTCAAAGCCCGTTCAAATCGCTAAGACATCTTTCATGGAATAGCGCCCTGGCGCTTTCCCAACTAAGAACTTTGCAGCCCTCGCGGCTCCTCTCGCAAAGGTGTCTCGGGACGTCGCGATATGGCCAATTTCAAGACGCTCTCCCAAAGCGCTAAAGTAGACGCGGTGCTCTCCAACTACATCTCCCATCCGGAGCGCGTGGACACCAATCTCGCCGACTTTTCGCTGTGTTTCCCGTCCTTCCCGTCCATTTTGGATGCAAGCGCTGAGATCTTGCTCTAGACCCCTCGCCGCAGCTTTCGCGAGAAAGAGGGCGGTCCCAGACGGCGCATCCTTTTTCCATTTATGGTGCGACTCAACGATCTCAATGTCATAGTCAACGCCGAGACTCTTCGCCAGCTGCTCAACGAGCCCCTCCAGCAAGTTCACACCAAGGCTAGTATTGGAAGCCGTCAGCACCGCGATCGACTCCCCAGCCTCGTCTATCAAAGCCTCTTCCGCCTCAGTCAAACCCGTCGTACCGATCACAACGGGAATCTTCAATCGAGCACATTCGAGGACATGCTTCGCCGTCGCTGCTGGGCTGGAGAAATCGATGATTACGTCGAGGTTCTCGGAGATGGTCTCACTGACGAGAATATCCAAGTCGGGAAAGCCTGGGAGTTCGCCTAGCTTGCGCCCCATTGCTGCTGAGCCGGGACGTGCGAGAGCCATAGACACGGTCATATCCGCGTCTTCATTGCAAACCGTGACTAGGCGCTGGGACATGCGCCCAGGAGCCCCAATGATTCCAACTCTCATTTTACGATCCCACTTTCTCTAAATATTTTTTCTAGGCACTTATGACGTCTGGATTCAAATTCCATCGCGAACAGGAAGCTGCTAGGAAGCCCATGCCTTCTCGAAGGCGCGCACCACCGCTTCGACAGGCTCTCCCAGCGCCCTCAGCGCAATGCTCCGCCCTTGGCCGTCTAACTCCAGGAAGATGTCCAAGTAGGGCTCAGATAAGGCGTCAGGGACTTTCTCGGGCCACTCCAATAAGATGAGCGAATCCCCATCAGAGAGCCAATCTAAAAAGCCCAGGTCTATAAGAGCTTCGCTTCCGCCGAGGCGATAGGCGTCGAGGTGTCTGATAAGAAAGGAGCCCTCGTCATATTCGTTGCAGAGACAAAATGTCGGGCTGGTGACGTCGTCGGGATCAAGTTTTGTCAGCTCTGCGATGAGACCTTTTGCCAAAGTTGTTTTTCCGGCTCCAAGATCTCCTCTTAACGTGATCAGATGGCCAGAAGATAGGTGTTTCGCTAATTCTGAGCCGAAGAGCATGGTTTTTTCAGCGTCCGGAAGCGTCCATCGTTTTTCGAGCATGGCTTTTTGTCCTTGGTGAATTCCGCGCAAATAGATACAAAACTCGGACCCGACGGGGAAGTGAAGCGTGCGGTAGAATAGTCGCTTCAGTTTTCTGTTTATCCACGGTCGCAGCTTCCTTGATAGCGCTCCCGTGGCAGAGAGAGGCCTCCAACCGCCATTTCGCGGATTTGATAGGGATAGAATTCATGAATCCAAAACTGAATAGCGACAATTTGTCCGAGCAAAAAGCTGTTTGGGAAAACCAATTAAAGAAGTCCAAAGAGTTGGATCGAAGCTTCCAAACTCTGGGAGGAGAGGACCTCGATCTTCTTTATCATCCAGATGAAGATACAGGTGACTATTCTGAAAAGCTTGGCTTTCCTGGCTCCTTTCCTTTTACCCGAGGCGTCTATCCCAACATGTATCGCGGACGCCTATGGACGATGCGTCAGTTCGCCGGATTTGGATCGGCGGCAGACACAAACGCACGTTACAAATATCTCTTAGAGCGCGGGCAAACAGGCCTCTCTGTCGCTTTTGATATGCCAACCCTTATGGGTTATGACTCCGACCACCAACTCAGCCGTGGAGAGGTTGGAAAGTGTGGTGTCGCCATTAGCTGCCTTGCTGATATGGAGCGATTGTTCGAAGGTATTCCCTTAGATAAGGTTTCGGTTTCGATGACTATTAACGGCCCGGCAGCCGTTATTTTCTCTTACTTCATAGCCGCCGCAGAGAAGCAAGGAGTCGCGAAAGAACAGCTCCGAGGCACGCTCCAGAATGATATTTTGAAGGAATACCAGGCGCAAAAGGAATACATCTTCCCGCCCAAGCCTTCGATCTCCCTCGTCGTCGACACTATGGAATATTGCGCTAAGTACATCCCGAGCTGGCACGCGGTGTCGGTGAGCGGCTATCACATCCGTGAAGCAGGCTCAACCGCCGCTCAAGAGCTTGCCTTCACCCTCGCCAACGGATTCGCCTATGTCGAAGCGGCCCTTGAGCGAGGTTTAGATATCGATAGCTTCGCGCCACGACTCTCTTACTTTTGGAATTCTCACTCGGACTTTTTCGAGGAGATTGGGAAGTTCCGGGCGGCGCGCCGTATCTATGCGCGTCGTATGAGGGATCGCTACGGGGCGAAGAATCCCCGGTCGATGACTCTGCGCTTTCACACTCAGACGGCCGGCTGCTCCCTCACTGCTCAGCAACCTGAGAACAATATCGTGCGGACTGCTTTCCAAGCCCTCGCGGCGGTACTCGGAGGAACACAGAGCCTCCATACAAACTCCCTTGATGAGACATTGGCGCTTCCCTCTGAAAAGGCTGTAAAGATCGCGTTGCGCACTCAACAGGTGATCGCGGAGGAAACAGGGGTCACCAACGTTGTTGATCCTCTCGGGGGCTCTTATTTCGTCGAATCTATGACCGATCGTATGGAGGCGAAAGCGCTCGCGTACTTCGATAGAATCGATGAACTGGGTGGGGTTGTCGCAGCGATCGAAAGCGGCTGGTTTATGAAAGAAATCGGCGACGCCAGTTATCGACTTCACAAAGAATATGAGCAGAATCAACGGTCTATCGTCGGTATCCATAAGTATGTGGACAATGAAGAAGATGAGTTACCAGAGCTTCTGAGAATCGACGGGAAAGCTGAAGAATCCCAGCGTGCGCACCTTGAGTCTCTTCGCAATAACCGCGACTCAGTAAGATACGATGCGGCCATGGAAGCTCTGAAAGAGGCGGCGCGCAAAGGCGAGAACGTCATGCCAGCTCTCATTGAAGCGGCCAAGGCCGACGCCACCCTCGGAGAGACATGCCAAGCTCTCAAAGAGGTTTATGGCGTTTGGGAAGAAGTCGCAGCATTCTAACTTTGAGTGAGTCATGGCCCTGAACCAGACGGACAAACAGCTCGCGCTGTTTGTCCTTCAAAACAACATGCTCGACGCTCAATCCGTCCGCCAACTGGGATTCCTTGCGGAACAGCGCCAAACCAGTTTTTACCAGGTCCTCCTCGAATCCCAACAACTCACACAAAAGCAATTAATAGACCTGCAAGCTCAGCTGCCAAATGCAGTGGCCGAGTCCCAGCATGGCGGCTCCAAAGCTGAATTATTGCAGTCCCCGGAGAACTTCAAGCCAACGGCAAAGCTTCAATCCTCGCTTTTAAAAGAAGCGCTCATCAAAACGCCAGCCTCGCCTCCCCCCATCCACAGCAGCACGAATCATTTCACGCCTCCTTCCACAAGCTTGGGCAGCGTTGAAGTCAGTCGCAGTCAAGAGAGGACGTCGATGTCCGTAGGGTCGGTCCTCGGCCCATACAAGTTGCTGAGTGAGCTCGGGAAAGGTGGGATGGGAATCGTCTATAAGGCCCACCACACAGCCTTAGATAAGATTTGCGCGATCAAAGTCCTGATTGCTGGACAAGACGCCCCCTCCGAAGTACTCCAGCGTTTCATTACTGAGGCAAAGCTTGCAGCAAAGTTGGAAGCCCATCCCAATATCGTCCGTGTGCTAGACAGCGGAGTCCTTGAGAACCGATATTTCATGTCCATGGAGCTGATCGAAGGATGCAGCCTCGCTGAACTCC
>JARGOJ010000045.1:0-10910 GCA_029210225.1 Planctomycetota bacterium | reverse complement strand
CAGGAAAACGTCTCTCAAAAGGCCGGCGCACGGGTCGTTGAAGACATGGCCAAGGCCCTCGCCTACGCCCATAGTTTTGGAATCATACACCGAGACGTCAAACCTCAGAACGTCCTCATCGACAAGACTAGCAAAGCCCATCTCACCGACTTTGGAGTCGCCAAAGCAAACAACGCAAACGAGGGCTTCACGACGACGGGGGCCCTTGTCGGAACCCTGTCATACATGTCCCCAGAGCAGGCAGAAGATGCTAAGCACATCGACCGAACTGCGGACGTTTACTCACTCGGCGCCATTCTCTATCACATTCTCGCTGGACGACCTCCGCATACTGGCGTGACACACACCAACATCCTTATGAGCCTCGCGACCAAAACCCCGCCACGACCTAGCACCGTCAACAAAGAGACGGATCCGCTGCTTGAAGCGATCTGCCTGAAAGCCCTCTCCAAAGACCCAAAAGACCGCTACCAAAGCGCAGACGACCTGGCCTCTGCCATCCACAACTTTCGCCAGGGAAACCATGAAGATCTGTCGGCCCTCCTTGAAAACCAGAAGGGGGACACGACGCCAAGAAAAACCCTGATTCTAGCGCTCATACCTATATTCATTGGGATTGCCGCCTTAATATTCGCCTTTAGCAACAGCAAGGTTCCGGAGGAAGTAAAAGAGGTCGAAGCTCGCCGGGATCTGAAGAAGAACTATGAGGTGAGCGCTTGGTCTCTAAGTCCTCGAAGTCTCGTGAACAGCCCCCAGATAACACTAAGCGGTCGCGTTGATCCTGGCATAGAGAAGGTCATTGCGGCAAAACAATCGGCAGCTGTCGTCGACGGGAAGTTCTCTGTCGAATTGGCGCTCTCGGAAGGTCTTAATAAGATTCCCTTTGAATTCTTCCTTGGCTCAGAGGACACGCCTGTTTTAGAGACCAAGTTCCGCGTTTATGCCGACTTCACAAAACCCGTAATCCAGCTCGACGAACTCCCCCGTTCAAGCAAACTCGGCGATCTCGCAATTCAGGGCTCCTGTGAAGACCTGTCAGAAGTCCAATTGCGCTGTGGAAATTTTCAAGAAACGCTTTCGGAAGCCCGCTTCAAATTCACTGTCAAAATTCGTAGCGGCCCCAATCACTTTGCCCTCCACGCCATGGACAAAGCTGGAAACAAGACCATGCGTCCCTTCACCATCATCGGTGATTCTGCGGAGGTCATCAAAGAACCTAGGCTTGTCCTGAAGCCCAAGCCGCTGCCCAAGCGGGAGCCCAAGCCGGAGCCCAAAACGAATCCAGAGCCGAAGCCGAAATCTAAACGCAAAATCAAAATCAAAAAATCAGAGCTCTTCGAGCTCCTCACCCAACGAGAGAAAGATGCCCCCCTCGAAGAAGCCGTCACTCTCGAGTTCAAGATCGATCCAAGGATCGAGCGCATTAAATGGGACGATGTCAACTATGACACCAAGGGCAAGGACCGTTGGACGATCTATGTGCGTCCCTCTAAGCGTGATCGCAAGTTTAAGGCGAAGATCATCATAAACGACAAAAAAGTCGCTGAGTTTAAAGTTGTTGTAAGAGCGTCTGAAAAGCTCAAAAACCGAGAAGCCCTTATTGGCCGGTATCCACTGTTGGAGAATGTTGAGCTAAGTGCTCGTCGATACAAATTTACACTCAAAGCAAGCATCCCCAAAGAGCCAGGCCTAGCAAGCTTCCCGATCCTTGCCATTCCCCAGCTAAAAAAGCGTATCAAGGTCGACAAAAATGGACGCTTTACCCTTACTCTGAGGCATCAACAGATCTTGCGTGGGCTGGTTGCCGAGCTGACCTTCAAAGATCGCGTTGAGTATCGAGATCTCGTTCGTCCTTTGCCCTTACTCCACGACATCAAACTCTGGAAACAGTTTGGTTCTTCGCTTGGCTTAAAGCGTCTTTCCCAGGAAATCGATCTCGCCTCCAAGATCCTCGGTCCCGATTTCGAGAAAAGCAGCATCCTCGATTACAAATGTCGAGGGACCTCCTTTCGGATCGCCCGTTTCCGACACAAAGCCACCGGAATCGACTTCCATCTGATTCCGGGAGGACAATTCCAAATGGGGAGCGCCTTCAAAGATCACGAGAAACCCATTCACCAAGTGTCGATCAAGCCCTTTCTTATAGGGCGAAGGCCCGTGGAGGGTATGGAGTATTACCAAACCTACGCACCGAACAAAGCGGAAGACAAACGGAAGAAGGAAGGAGGACGACCCATCGATGAAATCGACTTTGGGAAGGCGCTCCGCTTCCTCAAATATACCGATAACACCCTGCGCCTTCCAAGCGAAGCAGAGTGGGAATATGCAGCGAGAGGAGGAAGCCAAACGAAGTATTATTGGGGAGATGATTTCGATCCGGAATACTGCTGGTACAAGGGCAACTCCTCGGGTAAACGCCTAGCCTTAGACAAGCATAAAGACAAATTCAACGCTTTCGGTTTGATCGATATGCTCGGACATGTTGCCGAGTGGGTTATGGACACATGGTCTGAGAGCTACGTGGGCGCGCCCATAGACGGATCGCCCGTGGGCAAAGCGAAAGACAAATATGGAGTCATACGCGGCGGCGCTATTGGCGGTGATGGACGCGACACCATTGATGACTGCCGATCAGCGTCGCGACATAAGATAAAACGAAGGGACAAAAATGGGGACTACGACGATGTTGGCTTTCGCGTCGTTCATGACCTCAAGATTCCCAGAGAAGTCCCTTAAACCCAGTCATTTACCGGGATAAAGTGGCCCAAGAATCTATGGGACGAATTCATAGGATGATCATTTGATGCTCAGACGATGACGAAAGGAATCGACAATCCTATCCTCTCAGTAGGAATAGAAAGAGCGTCCGATTGTCTGAGTCTCCACAAGAATTCGTGATTGATAGATCGCTGGACAAGATGTCAGAAAGACTTCGAAAGAAAGGTCTCCCTTGGGACTTTAGCTTTATCATTCTCGGATTATTACTTCTTTTAACCCTTGGCGCTGCTGCACTACTACTCCATGAACTGCTAGGTCTATACGGTGCCCTCGCGTGATGAATCGCCACTGAGACACCACAAAATCAAACTTTCCGCAGGACTGACAGAAGCTGACTATTCCCTTTGAGGTACCATTAACGATAATAAAGCTCTTGACCGTTTTGCCTGAGTTGGACCACATGTTTGCGTCAGATAGACCTTCTGGAAACGACCCGCTGATCGGCCCCGTTGACTTAGAGTGGGCCCGTAATGTTTTGCGTGGGATGAGCAGTCAAAGTTTCCTAAAGCGATACAAAAACCCTGCCCTCATTCTCAGCCATCGTCAAGGTGTCAAGACGATGGATGAATCGACCAATTTAAATTTGACGCGTCGCGCAACGCTTCGTGGGCCCACCATCCAAGCCGGGGTGACCCTGCTCGCCCAACGCAATCGTGGAGTCACCGAGGTGAGCCGCGTTTCTATGGGACGAAGCAACCGTGCGGATATCTGCGTGAAGATCGCGACGATCTCAAAGGCACATATCTACTTTGAGAAGATTGAGAACGACTGGACCGTACTCGACAACGAATCGACGAACGGCACATTCTTGGGCGATCAAAGACTAGACCCCAACGATCGTCACATCCTCGCAAGCGGTGACATGATTTACCTAGGTCCCGATCTTGGCGCCATTTTTCTGATGCCCAACGATCTCATGCATTACGTACTCGGTTAGACCTCAAGGGATCGCTGCGCAATCAAAAAGTCCTGAACAACTTCTCCACCAATCAAATGCTCTTGAATGATTCTCTCTAGGACCTCTGGTGTGCAGCTGTGATACCAAGATCCCTCAGGATAAACCACCGCCACTGGACCCGCTGCACACACCCTCAAACAATTGGCCTTGGTCCTGAAAACTCCCCCTTCACCAACCAGGCAGAGATCCTTCAAACGTTGCTTGAGGTAGTTCCAAGAGGCAATACTATCGGCCTTGTCGCAGCATTTCGGCTTGGTCTGATCGGCGCAAAGAAAAATATGACGACGAGTCTTATCGATGCCCAACTTCTCAACGATTCTCGATAAATCCTGATTGTCCACTTCAACTCCAAACACACGCTTCGATTTTTAAATCAGTTTACTCCATCGAGCTTTGGACAGCAGCGATCCGTTTTCATGGATTCGCCTGGTAGCGAAAAGCCGGCGAGTGATTGATCCCAGGTATCAAATTCAGGCATCCTAGTCCGACAGAAAAGTCTCCATCTTGTCGGTCCCAGGTATCAAATCCCACCAAAATTATTGATCCCAGGTATCAAACAAACCACCGGGGATCTAAGATCCCGGGTATCCATAGAAACCATGTTTCAAGCCGATTTATCGATCCCAGGTATCAAAAGTCACTTGATCCCAGGTATCAAAATCAACCCACAAGAAGTGATCCCAGGTACCGATCTGAACAGGGAAAGCGGACGCTTTGACGCTCGCTTCAAATGCTGTCTCTTTGTCAGCTAGAAGCGTCTTCATTCTCTTAAGAAAAGGATCGAACCATTGAGACATCAATTGCTCCTTCTCACAGCCTTGCTCTTAACGACATCCCCGGTTTGGGGAGGAGCAGAGGACATAAAAGAACTGACAAAGGACGTTCACTCGCTCGCCAAGCCGGGTATACCTGGTCCCCTCGTCATTTTTGGACCTCTGGCTTTCCCAGTGATCGGCGCGAGAAGTGACTCTCAACATTTTCCGGTGGTTGGCGCGGGACGATTTGGGAAGGGACGCTTCTTAGCCTTTGGTCACGGCGGTTACTTTGGCTCTCTGAAGCACAAAGACACAGCGACCCTCTTTGGGAATGGTCTAAGGTGGCTCGCCCCAGAAAAGGAACAACTACGAATCGGAGCCTTGTCAAAGTTCGGACTCAACGCGTATTGCAAAAGCCGCGGGCACGCGATCAAGCTTCTAAGTGGAAGAAAATGGAGCGGTGAGTTGACGGCTTTAGACATTCTCATACTCTCCCCAAACAACCGTATTACGGCGAAAGAGATTAAGGTCATCCACGCCTTTGTCAAACAAGGGGGCGGCCTTATCGTCAGTCACTTGGGCTGGGGTTGGCAGCAACTCAATCCGAAGCGATCACTCATCCACGACCACCCTGGGAACCGCTTAATGAGCGCCATGGGCCTCGTATGGGGATCGGGCTACCTCGATCAAATCCATCCAAAGACGACCCCCGCCCTTGATCAACTTCACGCTGGGCTCTCTCTCAAAAAGATCTCCTCCGAGAGCCTCGACCTCAAGACCCGTAGTCAGATAGCCGGACTTGTCGCCCATGCAACCCGAAACCTTCCGAGTGCGAAGAATGGCTTTATAGCGACACTCAAGAAAGTGATTCAGGCGAGACCCCCAACCTGGCCTCCGAGCGAACGACATCCGCTTCATTCAAATTCTCCCTTGGGTCGCCTTGCACTCACTCTTTCCCATCAAGAAGATCTCACGAAGTCACCACAAGCGGTAAGCCCTTTTCCTGGCGCTGAATTATTCCCAGGTATCGTCCCAAAGACATCTCGCCGAATCTCAAAAGCCGTCGACATACGCAGAGATAGGAGAGGCTGGATAAGTACAGGACTCTATCTAAACGCCGGGGAAGTGATGGAGATCACCGTCCCAAAAGACGCCTTGAAGGCAGGGTTGGTCCTCCGAGTCGGCGCTCACAGTGACCGATTGTGGGGGAAGAAGAGCTGGAAGAGACACCCTGAGATATCGAGGAGATTTCCGATTCGGACAGGTAAAATGTCCGTGGCCACCGCACATGGCGGTTTGATCTATATCGAAAGCCCCTACCGAGACAAGGCACTGCCTTTCAAGGTTCATTTCACCAACGTTTCAAGAGCTCCCAGGTACATTCTTGGAGTCACCAACGCTGAAGATTGGTTGAAGATCAGGCGCTTTGAAGCTCCTTGGGCCGAACTAGAGACCTCGAAAATCATACTGACCATCCCCTCAAAAGCGATCCGGGAGCTAAACGACCCGAAAGAGCTTATGTCACTCTGGAATCGAGTCTTGGATTGTTATCAAGAGCTGGGCACGAGGACCCTACCGAAACGCCCGGAGCGAATGGTCAGTGATAGACAAATCAGCGCAGGCTATATGCACTCGGGCTATCCAATTATGACTCACTTGGACGCTGTGAAGCGAATGGTTGACACACCTAGCATTCTGGGGAAGCCCGCGCTCAAGGTCTGGGGGCTGTGGCATGAACTCGGTCACAACCACCAAAAGCGAGACTGGACCTTCCAAGGTACTACCGAGGTCACCTGCAACCTGTTCACTCTCTACGTGCTTGACCGTATCAGCGGAGTCCCGCCCGAAAAGCATCCTCGCTTTCCAGGTATGAAAGCAGCTGGAAAGAAACACCGCGCTGCTGGCGCCCCCTTCGCCCAATGGAAGAAGCGTCCTTTCCTCGCGTTAGATATGTATGTAGAACTACAGCAGGAATTCGGTTGGGACTTGTTCAAAAAAGTCTTTGCTCAGTATCGTGATCTTCCTCCACAAGCACGGCCGCAGTCTGACCTGGCCCGTCGAGACCTGTGGCTCAAGTTATTGTCCAACACCTCAGGCAAGAACCTCGGACCATTCTTCCAGGCTTGGGGAATTCCAGTATCAAAACACACGCTCAAGGAAGTCAAGAAGCACCCACAATGGACTCCTTCTTCCTGGAAACGTCCCTAATCTTGACCACATTCCCAACGGCGGACCGCGTCTATAAACGCACGCAATTTCTCCTGAACCAGGTGATTGTTCGTTCTTACGCCGCTACACAAGTCGACTCCGAAAGGCTGAACCTCCGTCAACGCCGCCTCAATGTTCTCGGCGCGCAGTCCTCCCGCTAGGAAAACGGGAATCCGGCTCCTCTCCACAATCTGCCGACTGATTGACCAGTTGTGAACCCGCCCTGTCCCCCCTAACTCCTTGTTAGCGGCCTCCGGGGATCCTGAATCGAGAAGCAGCGCGTCGACGTAGGGAGAAAGCCGTGCGGCATTAACGATTGTGCACTCGTTGACCACATGGATCACCTGAACAAGTCGGATTCCCGGGAGGCTCACGCGAAGTTGTTTTAGATTGGGGATGGACCATTCGTCCACCAGCTGGATCGTGTCCACCCGAACGAGTTCCTGTTGAGTAAGGACAGCATTCACAGAGAGCTCGCTCGTGAGCAGAAAACGTGAGATTGGTGGAGGTACGGTGGCCGCAATTCGTTGGATATCTGACTCTGAAATAACGCCAGGTCCACTGGGCATTTTCGAGACCAAACCTAAGGCATCCGCTCCTAGCGAAACAGCGATTCTCGCTTCCTCAGTATTCGAGATACAGCAAACTTTGACTCGAACCCGCCGCTTGACCACGATAAACACTCCTATTTGCAAACAGGAGAAGCCTGGCAACATGACTCAAGAAAGTTAAAGGCCCTCCAGATCGATTCTTTGCTCTCCCCAAGAACTCCCATTGTCGGTAAGCTTTAGGCTCAAATGAAGCGCAAAGGATAGAGACATTGACTAGCTTAAACGATCCGGAAACGATTGCGGCCGTCGATCTGGGATCGAATAGCTTTCACATGGTGATTGCTCGCGTCATGGACGGCGAAACAAAGATCGTCGATCGGGTGAAGGAGAGCGTGAGGCTTGGGGGAGGCTTAGACCATGAGGGCTACCTTGAGGAAGAAGCGGAAAAAAGAGCCCTTAGCTGCTTGAAGCGCTTTGGACAGATTCTTGAAGGATTCGACTCTCTCTCGGTGCGTGCAGTCGGCACCAATACCTTGCGCAAAGCCAAAGACAAGCGACGCTTCCTCGACAAGGCGATTGGCGCTCTCGGCCACCCGATCGAGGTCATCTCTGGGGCTGAAGAAGCTCGCCTCGTCTACCTCGGCGTCGCCCATACAATTTCAGAGAACAAAGGCCGCCGCCTTGTCTGTGATATCGGCGGAGGAAGCACCGAATGCATTATCGGCGAACGTTTTGACATCCAAGAAGCAAACAGTTTGTACATGGGCTGCGTCGCTTGGAGCATTCGTCACTTTCCAGACGGGATCATATCTCCCATCACCATGAAAATCGCCGAACTTAGTGCTTTGCAGGAGTTGGAACCCATTTGTGGGCTCTATCGATCCATCGGCTGGGACACCGCCATTGGATCTTCCGGCACCATCCTCGCCGTTCAATCGATCATGAAAGCCAACAACTGGTGTGAAACGGGCATCTCCGAGGACGGCCTCAGTCAACTGCGTAAACACCTCGTTGAAGTTGGCCACGTTGAAAAGCTCAACCTACCCGGACTGAAACCCGAACGCGCAGCGATCATCCCTGGAGGAGTCGCCATCTTAAGCGCCCTCTTCGAAGGCTTTGGGATCAAGGAAATGGTTGCTTCACAGGGCGCGCTCCGTGAAGGACTCCTCTACGACCTGCTCGGACGCATTCACGACGAAGATCGACGAGAAGCCACTATCAGGGTCTTCCGTGATCGCTTTCACATCGACAAAAAGCAGGCTAAGCGGGTGCGTAAGACGGTTCTTACTCTCGCCCAACAATGCATGCAAAGTTGGAAGCTTGACGAGCCCATGGCAAAGAAGATGTTGGCCTGGGCCGCTGAACTCCACGAGATCGGACAAGTCATTTCTTACAGCGGCTATCACAAACACGGTGAGTATCTCGTTCGTCATTCCGACATGCCGGGTTTCTCAAAAGACGATCAAGCCCTCCTTGCCGCTCTCATCCGCGGACACCGGCGAAAGATCAGTGAAGAGACCTTTGGAAGCCTCACTGGATCCCGCCGGAAACTCGCTCGTCGGCTCTGTGTCCTCCTTCGTCTCTCCGTCCTGCTCAATCGAAATCGCAGCAAGACCAAAATGCCGAACGCCAAAATCAAAGTCAAAGCGGCGAAGGTTAGCCTGAGTTTTCCCGAACAGTGGCTCAAGGATCAGCCATTGACCGAAGTCGATCTAGATTCCGAAGCCAGTTATCTCAAGAAAATTGGTTTTGAACTGTCCTTTCGATGACCGATTCTCCAACTAGGTCTGGAGGAGAAACTCCCTCTGGAGAAGATTCCCGCGCTCTTGAGTTACAAATGCTCAAAATTGCGAAAAAGCGGTACCAGAGTCCGACAGGGGATCGAGCGTTTACAGAGCTTGTGGAACGGCATCAGCAATCGCTTATGGGACAGGTCATGGCCTCGCTTTCCAACTATGACCTCGCCCTCGAAGTTCTTCAAGAGTCCTTCCTCCGTGCCTATCGTGCGCTCCCCAAATGCCGCGATGACACACGCGTTCGTGCATGGCTCGGACGTATTGCCCATAACCTCTGTATCGACGAAATTCGCCGGAAGAAAGGTGAACGGGGAAGTATCAGATCAATCGATCAACAAGACGGCGACGGACTCTCCCTCGTCAACAAGCTCAAAAGTCCTAGCAAAGATCCAAGTCAGTTAGTCCTCGACTCAGAAACAAAGGCTCGAATCCAGGAATCCCTCAATCGACTGAACTCTTTGTCCCGAGAAATCATTCAACTCCGGGTTTATGACGAACTCCCCTACAAAGAAATCGCCCTGATCTTAGATTGCTCTATTGGCGCCGCAAAACAACGTATGCACCAAGCCCTCATCGATCTCCGAAAAGTTTTTCCAGAAAGTTCCTGACTTAAAGCCGCCCTGACCGTTCATAAAATATGGCAAAGACCATAAAGGACGAATTGTGACCTGCGCTGACCATCAACAAAACTTAGAATCTTACCTCCGTCACGAGCTCTCACCAAAGAAAGCCCTGGCCCTGGAGGATCACCTTCAAAAGTGCGACTCCTGCAAGGACGAACTCGAAGACTTCAAAGCCATCCTCGGACAGCTAAAAGCACTTCCCAAGCCAAATTACAGCATCCCCAAAAATCTCATTGCCGATGCCATCAAGTCAGACAGATCAGCACCAAAGCGACGCCAATCTCCAACCCGTCGTCAGAGCAAGCGCAAACAAGCACTCCCCTACATCCTCGCCCCAGTTGTCATCATCGTCCTACTTTCCCTGCTCTGGACTCTCAATAAAACCCCCAACAATATCGACACAAAAGTGCAACCGGGGACCTCCACTCCCAAGATTCCCCCCTCGCTCCCTTCTGCTCCTCCCAAAATTCGCGCGACAAAAAGCTCTGTAAAAAAGCTCGATTCGCAAAAAGCGACAAAGAAAGAGGTACCTGGGACAAAACAAAACACGCCTCCAGAACCCCAGGATGTCATCGCGAAGGTTGAGAAGAAAAGTACCCAGCCTGTCCTTCCAAAACCCTCCCAGGTATCACCAAAAGCCTCCCAGGTACCAAAGGAAGTCAATAAAAATGGTGGTTCGGAGGTGCCAAGCGCAGCGATCGTCGCCAAAGTCACTCGTGGGAAAGAGCGGGTATTGGGGTACCAGGGATCAAAAATTCGCTCAAAGCAGCTTTTGCAAACTCGGCCTGGTCAATCAGGCATTTGTCTCTCAATGGACGGTGCGACAGTTTTCTTAGGAGGATCGAGTCGTGCGACAATTTCGGGAGGAGCAATTTGCTTATTGGAAGGTGAATTGTTGGTGGATCGGCGGGATTTGGAGACCGGGACGTTGAGCTTGAAGTTCGGCGAGGAGAGAGTTGAGTTGGGAGCTGGCACTCGGGTTTTGCTTAGTGTGAGAGCGAAAGAACGTTTGACGATCTTCAATGGCTCAATAAAGATCTTTGGGAATGAGCTAGGTGGGGGCCAACAATTCGATTTGAAGAAGAGAAGGCGGATGCTCGGAAAGTTTTTCAAAGAGCCCCGATGGGTCCGAAAGTTGAGGGATAAGAAGATTGTTCTCTTTGATTTGCAGGCGGACTTGGTCGCCAAGATTTGGTTATGGGGGAAAGCAGAAAAAGAGACAGTCAAGACGCGGACCTTGA
>JARGOJ010000044.1 GCA_029210225.1 Planctomycetota bacterium | reverse complement strand
CTCGTATTCAGTTTTGAGGATGCTCAGCGCTCCTTCCAGAGATGAGCCTCCCACTGGTTTGTGGTGGACGCTCGCGACTAGACATTCTCAAAAATGTAAATCCTCGAAGCGAAGATTCGCAATAGTGCGAATTCTTCTTGCCCTTTGTTTCTTTTATGCCTTATGAATAAAGAGGTTGAGGAGCTTTTCTTGTTTTGGCCTCGTATTTGCTTAGTGTGTGGGCAAGACCCGGATGGGTTGCGAACTCCACTATAAAGATACAAAGTCAGGCCTCGCCATGAACGCCCGCTACCCGAAAAGTCATCTCAACACCTGGAAGCCCACGACACCGGCAAAAAACGCGTCGCGATCTCGGTCGAAAAGAGTGTCTCAGCCACAGCGGCGCCCAATGCTGGCTCCGATTCCCGGGGTGGCTCAGCATCGACACCTGATCATGGCTAGCTTGCAGGATGCCAAGGAAACCCTCCCTCTTCCTTCGGGAAATCAAGCAGTGGCACCTGTGGCTGACCTCGCTCCAACGATTATCGAGGGGCCTGATGGACATGAGACCTTTGACGATGCAACGTATTTTGACTGTCAGGAAGGTCTCTTTGAGAACGCGGACGGACCAATACTGGAAACGGGCCGAGACTTCGCTGGATATACCCTTCGTGAGCAATTGGGAATCGGGTCGTTTGGAGTCGTGTTCCGCGCTGTGAAGGGCAATCAAGTTGTCGCTCTCAAGATCTTGAAGGACGAGGTTGAAAACTTAGAGATCTTGGCTCGCTTTGAGCGTGAAGCGAAGGTCCTGGCCCAATTGAATCACCCCAATATTGTCAGGGTCCATGACTTCGGAGTCGCCCAGGATCGGCCCTTTATCGCGCTTGAATACTTGGATGGTGAATCTCTCCAAGACATCATCGATTCGGAGAACCGCCCCGACTCAAATGCGACGCGCTTTCTCATGGCCCAAGTCGCAGCAGGACTCGCCTATTGCCACTCTCAGGGAATCGTCCACAGAGACTTAAAGCCCGACAACATTATTATTGAGAAAAAGACAGGACGCCCGGTCCTTGTTGATTTTGGCCTTGTCTACAAAGATGATCGGCGACGACGAAGCCCCGACCTAGAGGGCTTTACTAAGAACTTGAGCATCAAGGGAATGATTAAGGGAACCCCCCAGTTTATGGCTCCCGAACAAGCCTTCCCCTACGACTTTGGTGCGGTTGGCGCTGCCTCGGATGTGTGGGCCTTTGGCGCGACTCTCTACTATCTTCTCACTGGTGAGCTGCTGTTTCCCGGGCTCAAGGCTCTCGACGTTCTGGAGCCCCTCGGACAAGGTCGGGTCCCCAAGGTTCAGCTTCGCCACCCGAATATGTCTAAGAAGCTCGCCCAAATTATTCAACTTTGCCTCCAGCAAGAAAGCATTCATCGCCCTGTGATGATCGAGCTGAAGAAGTCTTTGGAGCGGCCTGAAGAAGCGTTCCAAGTTCGTTCTTCAGTGAAGGTTTTGACAATCGCAAAGAAGAGTTCTCCCTACAAAGACCGCATCTTGATCCTCGCGCCCAGCAGCCTTCTCCTCTTGCTCTTCGCGTTACTCTACTACCTCTTCATTTAAGACCCGATGAGAGGAAGGCTGTTCTTGAGATCTTCCGTGGAGCGAGGCTGACGTGAGAATCAATTCGGTTGACGGCCCCAGGCTCAGGGTCGTGACCCTTCACTGACCACCGCTCTCGACTTTTTTTGACAGCGTTGAGACACCGCCATTTCTGGGTTATGCTAATAATGATTCTGTTCCATGGATTCCTTGAATTGAAGATTCTATGACAGACCCTGTCGATCACGAAAAAGCGATTGAAGCCTGTACGCAGGCCATTGAGTCTCTTCCAGAGGATGCGGTCTCCTATTTTCAACGGGCGTATCACTTGGCAGCGAACGGTGATTTATCAAGCGCTCTCGACGATCTTACACGCGCAATCAGCTTTGGGTTAGATGAGCCCGAGGTCTTCAGCTTTCGAGCGAACATTCTCGAAGCCTTGGGGCGAAAGGACGAAGCGGAAGACGAACTTCGCCGTAGCGGGGAAAATTCCCGAGCGTTCGAGGACTTTTACAATCGCGCTGTTCTAGCCTTCCAAAATAATCAATACAAACGGGCGATCAATAGCTTCACAAAAGCGTTGAAGCTAAATCGTGAATCCGTTCGGGCATGGTACGGCCGAGGACTCTGTCGCCATCTCCACGGCGACCTAGAAGGCGCCCTCAAAGACTACAGTAAAACGATTAAACGAGAACCCGAGCACAAAGATGCACGCCGTCAAAGAGCGTCGATCTTCGCTGTTCTCAGTCAATGGGAACCCTGCATTAGAGATTGGACCGTGGTCGTTAAGTCCGATCCAAAAAACGCAGAGGCCTACTACAAAAGAGGCCGAGCTTTTCGCGCCTTAGGAAAATTGAAAAAGGCCCTCGGCAATTTTCGTGAGGCCTTGAAATACGACAATGAAATCGCCGATGCCTGGTTCCAGAGTGGAGTCATTCACAATCACTGGGGGGAGCACGAAACGGCCATTGAATGCTTGGACCACTCACTGTCCATTCGTCCGGTTGTTGGCGCCTACGGAGCCCGGGGATTAGCGCGTTATCGCGCTGGAGATCATGAAGGCGCCCTAGAAGATTGCAGCGAAGCCCTGGAGATCGATGAAGATGCCCTGGCCTATTATATTCGTGGCCTGATTCATGAGGCTCGGGTTGAAAATGAAGAAGCCCTCGCCGACTTCAATCGTTCCATTGAGCTCGACGCGACCAATCCAGCTGTCTTTAAAAGTCGCTCCGAGCTCCGCCGTCTCCTCTCGGACTACCACGGCGCCCGGGACGACTTAAAACGTTCGGAAGAACTCAGCCAGTAACGATCTCTTCGTCGCAAGCGACCGCTTTGTTTATCTTATCGAGGGCCGCCAAGGCCGCTTTCCTCGGGTGATGATCATCGTCGAGAAGCAGGCGATACAAAGCATCCTGGGCCTCGACTGCGTGAGCTCCAAGGTCGCCGATGATCCTCGCGGCCCAATATCGAACCAGGGGATCGCTGTCTTTGAGCGACCGGGTCAACATCGGTAAACAATTCGAATTGGGCCCGATCTTACGAATCGCCAAGAGGCTGGTCACCCGCACGTTGCGATCTTTATCTCTCAGCCGGAAGCTCAAATTTGGCAAGGCCGCCTTGGCTTTTGACCCAAAAAATCGGAGCAATTCAGCGGCGTGATAGCGCACTTTGGAATCCTCATCGTCGAGGCAGAGGGCGACCGCCGCGACTGTCGAATCCTGGGCGTATTCGGGTGCTTGCACGGTCCTAAGCGCCTGGAGCAGAAAGGCTTTGAGACGGATGGGTGCTGACGAGAGCGCTAAGACTAAGTCTGAAATAGAGCCTTCGCCGAGTTGCTTGATGGCCGTCAACGCCTCATTGAGCATGGCGCGAGGCAGCGCTGCCTCGGTATTTTCTCCGCCGTCTTCGTTCTTAGAGACAAAAGCGCTGAGCACTTCTACGAAGACAGGGGTCACTCCCGCTGCCGCGGGACCAAGCTTAGCGAGCTCTATGAGCGCGTCGAAACGATCGGGTTCATTGAGCTTCGCCAATCGCTGACGCCAACTGAGGGCGCTTTGCGAGCATACGAGACCGCCACCGCGAAGCTCCGCTGCAACGAGTCGGAGTTGAGCTTCCAAGTCCCCAGGGTCGAGGTGAGCAAGGCGACGAGAGCGTTGAAAACCGCGATCCATGAGGCCTAATTCGGTGAGTGTTTGTGGAAAGAGCGAGAGAACCACTATAAAACGAAGCGATGAGTTCTTTAAAGATCGGATTTGGCTTCTTCTTTTGAGTCTTTGCCTTCCGCTGCTCCCTCCCTCGGACCGTCGTCCTTGTCTTCTTTGCTCTCACCGAAGAAGAATTGCAAAACGCAGGAAGCAAGAAGCGAGAAGAGAAAGAGCCCCGGGACCGGAATCAAGGCCCCGATCACCAGCCCCCATAATCCATAGGAAAGACCTTGAGGCAAGCCAAGCACGGCTCCAACCGCAGCTCCGGCGATCGTCATATTTATTTCAATTTGATAAGGGCGAAGCATGGAAATACTTTTCTCTGTGTCTGCCCAGAAGGCCGATTCGTTGACACTCCTGTTGACCCGTGGGATACTCTGCGCCCCTGAATGAGGACCGCCTTGTTCTATTAAACCATGACGACCTATAGGAGTCAGACGATGTCGAGCGCCAAGGATGCGAGACCCTTGCGATTAGGATTGCCCAAAGGGCGAATGCAAGAGGCCATTTTCACTCTTCTCAAAGATGCTGGAATTGAATTGAGCCTTGGTCATCGTGGTTACCGACCAACCCTCTCTATCCCAGGCTATGAGACCAAAATGCTCAAGCCACAAAACATCGTTGAGATGCTTCACATGGGATCGCGAGATATTGGTTTCGCCGGCGCCGATTGGGTCGCGGAAAAACAAGTGGAGTTGGTCGAACTTCTCGACACTGAATTGAACCCTGTTCAAGTCGTCGCAGCAGCCCCCGTCGACCTCCTCGTCGACGGTCAGCTTCCAAAAATCCCCCTCCGCATCGCATCGGAATACGAACGCCTTACAAAGAAGTGGATCGCCGAGAATAAGCTCGATGCAACCTTCGTTCGC
Organism: Planctomycetota bacterium; assembly: GCA_029210225.1. Taxonomy (GTDB): domain Bacteria; phylum Planctomycetota; class J058; order J058; family JARGOJ01; genus JARGOJ01. The sequence goes on along the minus strand of JARGOJ010000044.1, from coordinate 14,449 downwards.
TCCTATGGCGCGACGGAGGTCTTCCCCCCAGAAGACGCGGACTGCATCGTCGACAACACCGCGACTGGCTCAACCCTACGCGCCAATAAGCTCCAAATCGTCGGCGAGCTCATGATCTCTTCAACTCGGCTCTATGCCAATCCTCGGGTGCTCGACGACAAAGAGCAAATGAGCAAGATCGACGATCTCTTGCTGCTGCTTAAATCAGTGCTCGAAGCGCGACGAAGGGTGATGGTCGAGGTCAATGTCAGTCAGGATCAACTCGAAGCCATCGTCAATGTCCTGCCCTGTATGCGAGAACCGACCATTTCAACCCTCCACGGCGGCGGCGGCTTTGCCATCAAATCAGCGGTTCCCTGCAAAGATTTACCCCTCATTATTCCTCAGATCAAAGCCCTTGGAGGAACTGATATTGTTGTCACGAGGCTAGCCCAGATCATTTCCTGAGACTCTAAAGAACGCCGTTAAAGCGAGCAGAAAGAGAGCTCACAATGAGTTCTTCCCTCCGTCCAAACCCCTCCGTGATCGGGGCGAACCCCTATTCTGTACCCAAGCCAGTAGCCCCCATTGATCTCTATCTCGACGCCAACGAGGGTCCACCTCCCCCCTCCTGGCTGACCGACGAATTTCAAAGTCTCAGCGCAGGATTGATCCCTCGATATCCATCAACCGCCGACTTCGAAGCCTTTCTCGCGGAGAGGCATGGCATCGCTCCAAATCAAGTGATAGCCACCGCTGGCGGTGACGACGCCATCGATCGTGCGTGTCGCGTTTTCCTGAGTGAGAGCCGTGAAATGATCTTGGCGGAGCCGAGCTTTGAGAGAGTCAAGCGTTACGCGAGCCTCGCCGGAGGCAAAGTCGTCTCCTTGTCCTGGGCTCCAGGAGCCGCGTTCCCGTTAGAGCAAATGGTCGAGAAAATCAATCCGAGCACTGGTATCGTCGCGATATTGACCCCAAACAATCCCAGCGGCGGCGTGGCGACCAAGAAAGATCTCATCACGCTTTCAGAGAAGGCGCCTCATGCACTCATTCTGGTCGATCAGGCATACAGTGACTTCGCCAATGTGGACCTTACTGAGACGGTCCTCTCCCTGCCGAATGCCCTCGCCGTTCGAGCGCTGTCCAAATCTTGGGGTTTAGCCGGTCTAAGGGTCGGTTATGCCGCAGGTTCCGCTGAGGTGATCTCCTGGCTTCGCGCCGCAGGAGCACCCTATCCCCTCGCGGCTCCTTCGATGGCCCTGGCGAGGCTCCGGGTCGAGAATGACAAAGGAGAGCAGCAGGCTTATGTGCAGCGGGTTCGCTCTGAGCGTAAGCAGCTTGAAGAAGAGTTGAGGAGCCTGGGGGTTGAAGCTTATTCATCGCAGGGGAACTTTGTCTTGGCGCGCTTTAAGAAGGTCCAGTGGGTCTGGGACGCGCTTGCGGGCCTGGGCATCGCCGTGCGCATCTTCCCGGAGAATCCAGGGCTTGAAGATATGCTGCGCATCACTTGCCCGGGAAATCGTGCTGATTTCCATCGACTGATCTCTGCGCTTCGTTGCATTCTTTCCCCTGGAGCGCTCTTGCTCGATATGGATGGGGTGCTGGCGGATGTTTCGGAATCCTACCGACGAGCCATCATCGACACAGCCTTAAGCTTCAATGTGGTTATTGAGAACCCCGAAATCAAGGCCGCGAAAGCCTTGGGAGATGCCAACAACGATTGGATTCTGACCCAGAGATTGATGGCCCAGCGTGGTTGCGAGAAGACCCTCGAAGAAGTGACGACGCGCTTTGAAGAACTCTATCAGGGAACTCGAGACAAGCCAGGTTTAAGGCTGACGGAGAAGCTCACTGTTGAGTCAAATTTCCTCGGGAAGTTAGCGCGCTCCATTGTGATGGGAATCGTGACAGGGCGCCCTCGCCGGGATGCGGAGCGCTTCTTGAGGGAGCATCAGATACTCGATCCCTTCGCCCATCTCGTTTGTATGGAAGACGCGCCGTCCAAACCCGACCCCGCCCCAGTGCGCCTCGCGCTGCGAGAGCTTGGGGTGAATAAAGCGTGGATGGTTGGGGATACCCCCGACGACATTCGTGCGGCGCGACAGGCTGGGGTTTTGCCCCTGGGAATCGTGGCTCCAGGGGACGATCCTGAAGAGGCGACAGAGATTCTTCTCCGCGCTGGAGCCGCGAGGGTGCTGCGGTCATTGAATGAGATAAAGGAGTTGCTGCCATGAGCGCGAGACGAAGTGAGCTTTCCCGGACGACCAAAGAGACAGATATTCACTGCGTGCTTGAGCTTGATGGGGAAGGGCGCGGTGACATCGCGACGGGCATTGGCTTCTTAGACCATATGCTCACTGCCTTAGCAAAGCACAGCCGGATCAATTTGACCTTGAGTTGCACTGGAGATCTTCACATTGATGACCATCACACGGCCGAGGATTGTGCCCTGACTTTGGGACAAGCTTTGGACGAAGCCTTAGGTGATCGGCGAGGAATTCGCCGTTTTGCTTCAGCCTATGCGCCTTTAGATGAGGCCTTGGCCCGGGCTGTCATTGATTTCTCAGGGCGGCCCTATGCTGTTATTGACCTTGGATTGAAGCGAGAGATGCTCGGGACATTGGCCTGCGAAAACATCGGTCACTTCTTTACCTCTCTGGCGATGGCGTCGAAGTCTTGTTTTCACGTGGATGTGCTCCGAGGCATCAATGATCATCACCGCTCGGAGGCGGCGTTTAAGGCTTTGGCTTTGGCGCTGCGCCAAGCTGTGGCCCTCGATGGGGACAGCATCCCGAGCACGAAGGGAGTGATCTAGTGGTGAAGGAAGTGATCATTGCCCGGACTGGAACGGCCAATTTAGCGTCGATTCGGGCGGGCTTAACTCGTGCGGGGGCTTCGCCGAGAATGGCGGAGTCGGCGGATGAGATTCGCGACGCGGACTATGTCATGCTCCCAGGAGTCGGGTCTTTTGGCGCCGCAATGGGAGAGCTGATTGACCATGGTCATGTGAGCGCGCTCAAAGAACGCTTTCGAGAGAATCGTCCAACCATGGCGATTTGCGTCGGTTTGCAGCTGCTTTGCCATGGGAGCGAAGAAGACCCAGAGGTCGAGGGGCTCTCCATTGTCGATGCTCAAATCGGGCGTTTCCATGGAGATATACGGGTTCCTCAAATGGGATGGAATAAGGTGGCGGTAGGGGACGGGTGCCAGTTCTTAAAGGACGGCTACGCTTACTTCGCCAATTCCTATCGCCTTGAAGCCCTTCCTAAGGGATGGTCTGGAGCCCTCTCAAGCCATGGCGGGGAATTTGTGGCGGCTATGGAGCGGGGTTCACTGCTTGCGTGTCAGTTTCACCCAGAGTTGTCGGGAGCCTGGGGTGGTGAATTGATGGCCCGTTGGCTCAGTGGAGGACAGTGATATGTTGACGGCGAGAATTATTCCCTGCTTGGATGTCCGGGATGGACGGGTCGTGAAGGGGGTGAAGTTTCAAGGACTTCGAGACGCGGGTTGCCCGGTTGAATTGTCTCAGGCTTATGAAGCTCAGGGGGCGGACGAATTAGTTCTACTCGATGTCTCTGCGACCCCCGAGGGGCGAGGCACCGCGCTGGAGACAGTGCGGCGAGTCAGAGAGCATTTATCGATACCACTGATGGTCGGCGGCGGGGTGCGAGCTGTGGAGAATGCCCGGGCCTTACTCGAAGCGGGAGCGGACAAAGTCGGCGTGAATACGGCGGCGGTGACAAAGCCAGAGTTGATCTCTGAGATCGCTCGGCGCTTTGGGAGTCAGTGTGCGATCTTAGCGATTGATGCGGCGTCGCGAGAGCAAGGTTATGAGGTTGTCATTCGCTCTGGAAAAGAGTGGACGGGCCTTGATGCTATTGAGTGGGCGCGCAAGGCTGTTCGTTTGGGGGCTGGAGAAATCCTGCTGACGAGCTGGGACAGAGACGGCACTCGCTCGGGATATGACTTAGAGTTATTGAAGGCTGTTTCTGAAGCGGTGAGCGTTCCAGTGATTGCATCGGGGGGCGCGAATTCTCCGGAGCATCTTGTGGAAGCCTTGAACGCTGGGGCGGACGCAGTTCTTGCGGCGAGTATTTTTCACGATGGTGATTATGTCGTCGGTCAATTAAAAGACTATTTAGCCCAGCAGGGTGTGGAGACGCGACGGTGATCGTTCCTTCAATTGATTTAATGAATGGCGACGCGGTGCAGCTCATTGGGGGCAAAGAAGAAGCCCTCAACGCTGGAGACCCGCGCCCAATCGCTAAAAACTTTGGCCTCGCTGGAGACATCGCGGTCATCGACCTCGACGCGGCTTTAGGGCAAGGCTCGAACAAAGAGACCATCTTAGATTTACTGAAATTGGCTCGATGCCGTGTCGGCGGCGGAATTCGAGACGTTGACACGGCGATTCAATGGCTCGACGACGGTGCTCATAAGATCATTCTAGGCACGGCAGCGCGCCCAGAAATCCTCAAAGAATTACCGAGAGATCGTGTGATCGCGGCCTTAGATGCCCTTGAGGGTGAGGTCGTTGTTGAGGGGTGGAGAAAAGGCACTGGGAAGACCATCGGCGAGCAAATGGAAGAGCTTGGAGACTATGTCTCGGGCTATCTAGTGACCTTTGTGGAGAGTGAGGGGCGGCTCAAGGGCATCGACCTCAACCGAGTCGCGGAGGTTGTCGCCAAGGCAGGGGGACGCAAGGTCACCGTGGCAGGGGGCGTGACGACTCTCGAAGAAGTCGCGGCCATTGATAAGCTGGGGGCGGACTGTCAGGTCGGGATGGCGCTTTATACGAAGCATATGAACTTGGCCGACGGAATCGCCGCGCCGCTCCGCTCAGACAGAGCAGACGGGCTCTGGCCGACGGTTATATGTGATGAATACGGGAAAGCTTTGGGGCTGGCTTATTCTAATAAGCGAAGTTTTCGTGAAGCGATTGCCCGTGGGCAAGGTGTTTATTGGTCTAGATCACGTTCGGGGCTTTGGATTAAAGGAGAAAGCTCCGGGGCGACTCAAACGCTTCTGGGAGTCGACCTTGATTGCGATAGAGACACCCTTCGCTTTATTGTGCGCCAGGAGAACCCGGGCTTTTGTCATAAAAATACGCGAGACTGTTGGGGCGAAGACAGCGGACTGACTAAGCTTTACAGAACGCTGCAAGCCAGGTTGGAGAACGCTCCGGAGGGCTCCTATTCCAAGAGACTATTCAATGATCAGGAGTTGCTGAACGCGAAGATCTTAGAGGAAGCGGGAGAATTGACAGAGGCCACTGAGCTAAGTGATATCGCCCATGAAGCAGCGGACGTCCTCTTCTTTACCTTGACGAAATTAGTCAGCGCGGGCGTGAGCCTCAGCGAGGTCGAAAAAGTCTTGGATCAGCGCGCTTTGAAAGTCACTCGGCGCCCAGGGAACGCCAAGCCAGCACAAGAAGTGATGGAGGTAGGCACGGACAGCGCGACAGCGGAAGAAGCTTCGGGAGATGAGGACGAATGACTGAGCCAATTCTAAAAACTGTGTCTCTCAACGATGTGAAGGCCTTAGATAGAGACGCCTTCGATCCGAAAACGATGCAGGTCGCCGCAGAGATTGTTGCGGACGTTCGCAAGCGCGGAGAAGAAGCGCTCCGAGAGCACGGTCTGCGCCTCGGTGATTTAACGGAGGACCAGCCGCTCTACTACGACAGGAATCAACTGGAAGTGGCCCTGGAGACCCTGGACGATGAGTCCCGGCTCTTGTTAGAGAGAACGGCGCAGCGTATTGCGAGCTTCGCCTACGCCCAGAGAGAGTGCCTGGCGGATTTTACCGTCACCTTGCCCGGGGGAGGCACGGCCGGTCACGAAGTGGTCCCGGTTGAGCGCGCCGGTTGTTATGCTCCCGGAGGGCGCTTCCCGTTGCCTTCATCTGTATTAATGACCGCCGTGACGGCGAGGGCTGCGGGGGTGAAGACGGTCTGGGTGGCGAGCCCGAAGCCGACTCAAGTGACCTTAGCGGCCGCCTCCGTGGCAGGAGCGGATGCCCTCCTCGCGGTCGGTGGCGCCCAGGCCATCGCGGCTTTGGCCTTTGGGGCCGGGGACGTTCCGAGCTGCGATGCGGTGGTCGGCCCGGGCAATCGCTACGTGACGGCTGCCAAGCAATTGGTGGCAGGACATGTCGCCATTGACATGTTGGCGGGTCCCTCAGAGTTAGTGGTGGTCGCGGATGATCAAGCAGATGCGGAGTTGGCGGCGGCCGATCTATTAGCTCAAGCGGAGCACGACCCCGATGCTTTGCCAGTTCTCATTGCCTTTAGTCAGGCCAAGATTGATGCAGTTAACAGCGAAATACAAAAGCAATTAGCGGTGCTCTCTACGGCGGATACCGCGCGTGAAGCGATTAAGAACGGCTTCGCTGTTCTGGCCAAAAATAAAGAAGAAGCGATTGAAGCCTCGGATCGTCTGGCGCCTGAGCACTTACAGCTCTTAGTCTCCGACCCTGATTCTTGGGAGGGAGGGTTCCAGCACTATGGAGCGCTGTTCTCGGGAGCTGGATGCGGGGAGGTCCTTGGCGACTACGGCGCGGGTCCAAATCATGTTTTGCCCACCGGAGGAACCGCTCGCTCGATCGGTGGACTATCAGTTTTTAATTTCTTAAGAATACGTACAAAGCTGCGCATCGATAAGCGCTCGGATGCTCAAGATGTGGCCCGGGACGCTGCCGCCCTCGCTCGCCTTGAGGGTTTAGCTGGACACGCCCGAGCGGCGGAGCTGCGTCAATCATGAAGCGGATCTTTCTGGTTCTTTTATTGGCCATTGTTTTCGCTCCTCTCCAATTTGTGGAAGCCCAGGCTAAGCCATTCCGTCATAAGGGCCAAACCGTGAAACAGTGGCTCGATCAAACGGAGGGAGGGAGTAAAGCGTCACGAATGTCGGCGGTCGTCGCCCTCGGTGAAATAGGGGCGAGGGCTACGGATGCATTAATTGTTGTCACGTCCCGGAGAGATCCTGATGTTCGCCAATTAGCGATCACGTTTATTGGCGTGACGACGGGGCAAGACTCGAAGATTGTTCCCGTCCTTTGCCGCTCTTTATCGGATAAAAAGCAGAGCGTTCGGGAAGCGGCCGCGGAGTCCCTTTTCAATAGAGGCCAAGCTGGGCGCGATGTTCTTCATAAGAATAGTCGGTCGAAAGAGCTGTCTTTGCGCCGGGGCAGCTATCGCGGCGTTGTGATTCTTCAATTGGACGATAAGAAGAGCATTTCAATGATCATTCGTGGTCTGACGGACGAAGATAAGGTTGTTTGGTATCTCTCAATAAACGCCGTGAAAAATCTCAAGGGCAAAGCAGCGGCGGGAATTCCAATTTTAGTGGGATTGATTGATAAAGCGCGAAACAATGCGCGTCGACAGCATTGCTTGAGTGCTCTGGAAGAAATTGGTGTTCAAGCCATTCCCGCAGTGAATAGATTGAAGCTGCACAAAGACCTAAGAATCAGCACCGAGGCAAAAGAGATACTCGGTCGCTTAAAGCTTAAACCTCGCCTTTATTGACGTTGAAACAGCATCCCAATATAGATCGTTGGTGTGAGTCCATGCTCGCTCAGAGCAGAGAATCTGATAGCTTTTGCAATCCGTTGGCACGGTGATTGCAAAAGCCTCCTTTGTCCATGCACTCCGAGACAAAGGATTCAGTCATGTATCTGAAGCAGTTCTATCTTCAATGTTTGGCTCACGCCTCATATCTAGTGGGAGACAAAGAGACAGGCAAGGCCATTGTCATCGATCCTCAACGAGATATTGAGGTCTATGTCAATGAAGCGAAAGCTGAGGGGCTGACCATTGAGCACGTCTTCCTTACTCACTTTCACGCCGACTTCGCCGCCGGTCATCTTGAACTTCAAAAAGCGACGGGAGCAAAGATTTCCCTCGGCTCCAAGGCCCAGGCCGACTACGAATTTGAAGCGCTAACTGAGGGCCAGACCCTGGACTATGGATCCTTTCATCTGAGGGTTTTAGAGACTCCGGGGCACACCCCAGAGGGGGTTAGCCTTGTCCTCTATGACCACGAGAAGGACGGCGAAAAACCTTACGCGGTGTTCACGGGGGACACGCTCTTTGTTGGAGACGTGGGGCGCCCGGATTTACTTGCCTCAGTGGGTATGACGGCGGACGAATTAGGCGCCGCTCTCTATCATTCATTGAGGGAGAAACTTCTCACTCTCCCCGACGAAACCCTCGTCTATCCCGCCCATGGAGCCGGATCGCTCTGCGGTAAGCAGCTTGGCAAAGAGACCTTCAGTGATATTGGGACTCAGCGTCGGCAGAACTACGCGCTCCAGGACATGACGGCGTCAGAGTTCATTGAGTTAGTCACTGCCGATCAAGCTCCAGCCCCGCAGTACTTTGTTCATGCTGTGTCTTTCAATAAGAGTCAACACAGAGCCCTTACAGACACTTTGGCGGAGCACTTGAAGGCGCTTACTCTTGACCAAGTTCTTGAATACCAGAGGGCAGGTGCGCAAGTGCTCGACACCCGTGACTCCGCTGATTTCGCAGTGGGTCACTTAAAAGGAGCCTGGAGCATGTCCCTCGGTGGGAAATTCGCGACCTGGGCCGGGTCCTTGCTTAGCCCAGATCAGAAGCTGGTCCTCATCGCCAAGCCTGGAGACGAGCGTGAGTCAGCAGAGCGCCTGGGGCGCATTGGATATGACAATGTGCTCGGCTTCTTGGGGGGCTCCTGGGAGGAAGAAGCGCTTGCGAAAGACATGTTGCAACGCAACAGTCGTATTGATGTTGCATTGTTGAAGAATCTCTTGAAGATCCCTGTAAATACTATGCTTGTTGACGTTCGCTCAAAGAGCGAGTGGGCGTTGCAGCGCGTTGCAGGCTCGTGCAACATACCCCTCCCGGAGCTGTTAGAGCGGCTTCAGGAGTTGCCCAGGGACAAGTCGATCGTCGTCCAATGCGCCAGCGGTTATCGCTCGTCCATTGCGGCGAGCCTCCTCGCGGCCGCGGGCTATACAAAGCTCTCCGACCAAGAAGGTGGAATCAAAGCTTGGGTTGACGCTGGCTTCCCTACAGAGTCTGAAACAAGTTCATGTGGTTTGCCGAAGGGAGGCTCTTGTGGAGCAGATCTTTGAAACTCCTTGGCCCTTCTGGCTCTCAGGGGCTGGAATCGGCCTCTTCGTTATTCTTCTAGCCTGGCTCAGCGGTAAGCCCCTTGGGGTCTCTGGAGGCTTTGCACAGGCTTGTGATGCCAAACAGCGTGGCAAAGACCCCTGGAAGCTTATCTTCGCCTTCGGAATCCCTTTGGGAGCCTTCCTCGGGGCCCTAGCTGCCGGCGGACCCAACTGGACCTACGAGCTTGGCTTCTTCGAGTCAGAAATCTCTCAGAGCCTCGCCGTTAAGACAGGGATGCTCTTCATTGGCGGATTATGCATTGGTTACGGGGCACGGTGGGCCGGGGGCTGCACGAGCGGCCATGCCATCGTCGGGGTGGCTCAGGGAGCAAAGTCGAGCCTCATTGTGACCGCCGGTTTTATGGCGGGGGGCGTTCTTGTCACCCAAGCGCTTTATTGGTTAGGAGCATAACAATGACACGAATCTTATCTTTTCTATCCTTGGGAGCGCTCTTTGGCTTTTTGCTGACCCGCGCCGAAGCCACAGAATACAACCGAATCGCCGGGATGTTCTTATTCAAAGATATGCACCTCGCCGGGGTCATGGGTGTTGCCATCGCCGTTGCAGCGATAGGACTACGACTATTGAAGTCCGGAACAGTGAAGCCCCTCGGCAATAAAAAATTGGACGTGCAGAAAAAGCCCTATCACAAGTATCAGTTCGTTGCTGGAATCACATTTGGAGTGGGCTGGGCCCTCACCGGAGCCTGCCCTGGGACCGCGCTCGCCCAAGTCGGTCAATTGAAAGTGCAGGGGATCGTCGTCACTTTGGGAATACTCACAGGAGTCTTTGCCTACCTAAAACAGCAAAAGCCCCCTCAAACGGCTGAAGGGGCCGCTCAGTTGGGTGATCACTCGCCTGTCGCTGAGGCCCCGGCCCTTTAATCGGAGCCATGCTTGGCTCTGGTTGCGAGGCTTGCAACAGTTGCAGCGCAGGATGCTATGCTTGCCCTTACTGAATAACCCCGACGATAAAGACATTGAAATGAATGTTAGCTCCGAAGAGATCCTCAATTGTGTCGCCCTGTGCGCTGGAGATGTGCCATTCTTCGTCTTAAGCTCGAAGGGCAAGATTATTAGTGCCTCCCCAGGGACTCTCAACTTTCATAAGGCAACAATTCAGGGAGAAGAATTTCAGTGTCGCGTCAAAGGCAAGCGCTGGTCGGCGGTCCCGGACCTTACAATGTTCAGTGAGAAGAAGGCTATCCCGGTCTCCGTTCAATTCGAATCGGGAGAAACCCAGTCTTATTCGTTGCACGCTTTTCCGATTCCCGAAGACGACCCCAGCATACTATTGCTACGCTTTGAACCCAGTGAAAGCAATACTCAGGAGGGGGGGCTACTCATCCAAGACCCGCTCTCCCTTCAGGGCACCGTTCACAATCATGGCTTGTGGACCCGCTCGGTCGCAATGAAAGAGATGTTCCGGATTCTGGAGCAAGCCGCGATTTCTGAAGTCACAGTCTTAGTCAGGGGAGAGAGCGGAGTTGGAAAAGAGCACGTGGCGCGGGCCCTGCACGATCGCAGTGGAAGAAAAGACGGCCCCTTCGTCGCGGTTAATTGCGCCGCCTTGATGCCCTCACTCCTTGAGAGTGAGCTCTTTGGTCATGTCAAAGGAGCCTTTACCGGAGCAGTCAGGGCGCGGACGGGGCTCTTTGAACAAGGGAACGGAGGGACCATCTTCCTCGACGAAATCGCCGAGATGCCCCTCGAATTACAGGCGAAGTTACTGCGGGTCCTCCAAGAGCGCAAAATCACTCCGGTTGGGGGCACACAGTCTCGGGAGGTGGACGTTCGAATCATTAGCGCCACTCACCGTAGCTTGCGCCAAGCCGTCTCCGACGGACAGTTCCGAGAAGATCTCATGTATCGCCTACGGGTTGTCCCCCTCTTTATTCCCCCACTCCGTGAACGCCAGGGAGACATTGAGCTCTTACTCTGCGTCTTTATTCATCAAAAACTGGCTGGGGGACAAGGACGCTTCCGCGACATCCACCCCGATGCAATGCGCGCTCTCCTCGATTACACCTGGCCTGGCAACGTTCGGGAGCTTCGGAACGTTATCGAATACGCCACGGTTGTGGCCCAGGGAGAGACTCTCACTGTTGGCGATTTACCCCCCGAGTTTCGTGACCCTGAATCTCCTCGTTCGGCTCGAAGCCTGACTACAACCCCCAAAGTGAGCGGCTCCAACTCTGATGAAGCCCAAACTATTCTTGAAACGTTGCAACGCTTTGATGGCAATAGGCAAAAAGCGGCTGACGCCTTAGCTATGCACCGGACGACGCTCTGGCGCAAGATACGTCAATTCCGAATAGACGAAATACTCAGTTAATTAAAGAATCCCAGTGAACGGCATTTCATTTGCAAACGTTTGATTGTTCATCAATCGTAGAGGAGAAGCTATGCCTTCAATTCTTCCGGCACAATTCACACGCGTTCTCCAAAGACTAAGCTGGAACGATGCCAAGGCTGGCCTGACGACCGCTCTATTACTTATTCCTCAGTCGATGGCCTACGCAATACTGGCTGGGCTGCCCCCCGAAATGGGTCTCTACGCAGCCACAGTTCCCATCCTTATCTACGCGGTCTTCGGAACTTCGAAGCAGCTCGCGGTCGGACCCGTCGCCATGGTCTCACTACTGACCCTCGATAGCCTCAAAGGGAGCCCCGGTTTAGATCCCCACAACAGCTCTTCTTTGATCGAGCTTGCCATTCTTTTAATGAGCATGGTAGGAGTGATTCAAATACTCATGGGACTCCTGAGACTTGGCTTTCTTACTCGTCTCCTGGCTCCTCCAATCATTTTAGGCTACACCTTTGCGGCGGCCATTCTCATTAGCAGCTCCCAGCTGAAGTCATTGTTAGGGCTGTCCTTCCCACGAGGCTCCTTCCTGAAGACCGCTCAGTCTGTTTTCGAAAACGTCGGCGAGATTCACTTAACCACGGCCCTCTTGGGCCTTGGAGCGTTCATCGTTTTGCGATTGATTCAATCTTGGAATCGAATGTTTCCGAGGCATATCGCGGTGATTATTCTGGGCAGTCTGTTGGTCTTCATCTTGGACCTGGATGAGCAGGGGGTTCGGATTATCGGGACGATTCCTCAAGGCTTTCCTAGTCCAGCGCTCCCAGTATTTTCATGGCCGACAGTCGAGGGACTCCTCCCTGGAGCATTGGTCATCGCCGTCGTCGGTTTTCTGGAGTCTTACTCTGTCGCTGAAACAGTCGCGCGACTAAAGAACGAACACATTGAGCCTTCCCGAGAATTGTTCGCTCTCGGAGCGGCGAACGTCATTGGGAGCTTCTTTCACGGTTACCCGATATCCGGCGGCCTATCAAGAACCCTCGTCAATACAAACGCGGGAGCCGAGAGCCAGCAGGCAGGGGTCGTCACGGCGGCCGTGGTTTTGTTTGCCACTATTGCGATCGGCCCGCTCTGTCAATACATTCCCCTGAGCGTCTTAGCGGTCCTCATCATTAGCGCTGTCCTGGGCTTCATTGATATGAAAGCTCTCAGAGAAAAGTGTCCGAATAGATACTCTCGCATAAGCTTCTTTGGAACCTTCTCTATGACACTCTTTGCCGGCGTTGTGGAGGGAATCGCTTTTGGAATCGCTCTGGAGTTGGTCTCTAAATTCGTTTCATTTGTTCGACACCGTATGAAGCGTTCTAAACTAAAATCATGACCGAGGCCAGTCCAATCAAATGAGAGTCTGAGATTGCTACAGCTCCTGTGAATTTAGGATATGTGAACTATGAACATTGAGCATTTAACAGGGGGCTGCTTTTGCGGCGGGGTCCAATTTCAAGTTGAGAAACCCCTTGAGTTCATCTCTCATTGTCACTGTGAGTCGTGCCGCCTCTCTCACAGCGCGGCCTTTGTAACTTGGACCTCGGTTCCCACAGATCAATTCCAATTCGTGACTGGCTCGGATTTAACTCAGAGATATCAATCGGAATCCGGAGCGCAGTGGGGTTTTTGCAGGCGCTGTGGCAGCTCAATGCTCTACGAGATCGAATCGGCACCGGGGCGGATATACATCTCTCTCGCGAGTCTTGAAGGATCTTTCGACCTCGCTCCCGAATCTCATGTCAGCTTCGAAGAGCAGGTGCCGTGGTTTCACGCTGGCGATAGTCTTCCGAAATACAAAGGTAAGAGCCGCGAGCCAATCAATGAGTGAGGCTTCAAGGATTTTATTAAGGACTCTCTTCGTTCTTAAGACCGTATTTTTCCATTCGATAGATGAGCGCGCTCCGAGTAATTCCCAGTAACTTCGCCGCTTTGCTTTGATTGCCATCCGTTCGCCTTAGACATTCCATAATCAATGCCTTTTCGTGCTCTCCTAAGTCAATACCTTCTGGTGATTCATTGAAAACAAGGGCGGCGAGATCGGGAGTCGACGGCCAGGTCGGGAGATGGGGGTCTTCAATGACCGCTTGCTGATTCAATATGACCATTCTCTCAATGAGATTCTCTAGCTCACGAACATTGCCGGGGAAGTCATAGTTTGTTAATTGAGAGAAGGCTCTTTGAGAGATCTGAGGCGCGGGGCGCTCTAAACGTCGTGCGATTCGATCGAGAAAGAGCGCGGCGAGTCCAGGAATGTCTTCCTTGCGTTGCCTCAACGGGGGAAGCTCAATGGGGATGACGCAAAGTCGATAATAGAGGTCTTCTCTGAAGCGGCCATCTCTAACGGCTTGGAGGAGGTCTTCATTGGTGGCTGCGATGAATCGTGCCTTGGCTTTGCGGATTTTGTCTTCCCCGACGCGGGAGTATTCCCGCTCTTGAATAAGCCGGAGAAGTTTGGCTTGAGCATCCTTGGACAGCGCGCCAATTTCATCGAGGAATAACGTGCCCCCAGCAGCGGTTTCAACGGCTCCAGCGCGATTGTCACTGGCTCCAGTAAACGCGCCTTTTTTATGTCCAAACAACTCGCTTTCAAATAAGCCCTCTGGGATACACGCCAGATTGGTCGCGTGGAAGGGTTTTGAAGCGACTCTCGAATTCATGTGAATGGTGCGAGCCAAGACACCTTTTCCTGTGCCACTCTCTCCAGTGATAAGTACTGTCGAGGGTGTGGAGGCGACGGCCATTGCTTGTTCAAGAACGGCTTGCATTTCTTTAGAAATAGCGATGAGAGTCTTAAAGTCATAGCGTGTGCCGACGAGTCTTCGTAAGGATCTGTTCTCATGCATCAGGCGGTGATAGCGGCGGGCCTTGTCCATGGTGGCTAGCAATTGTTTCTTATCGAAGGGCTTCGTCAAGAAATCAAAGGCGCCTCGTTGCAGGGCCTCGACAGCTGTCTCAATGGTG